>NZ_JAMXRY010000021.1:0-83133 GCF_024124525.1 Halomonas sp. OfavH-34-E
CTGGGGCCTGCGTGGAACAGGTTCTTGCCCATGGCCTCGAGCACCGGACGGGCCTGCTCGTAGGCGTCGGCGTCGCCACCGACGATAAAGGTCAGGGTGCCGGCCTTGGCGCCCCCGATGCCGCCGGTCAGCATCAGATCCTGAATCACGTCCTGGCGCAGCGCGGCGGCGGTGACGCTGACCGCCATATCCGACATCAACCCCCACTCGATCTCCGGCAGCGCCAGCGTCGCCTCCGGGTGAACGATACGCAGATCGGCACCCAGCGCCATCTGCAGGCCGGCGCCAAAGACGTGACCATGCAGCGCCGCGACCACCGGCGCCCCCAGGTCACGCCAGCCAAGCGCCAGGCGCTGGGCCGGATTGACCCCACTGGCGTCCGGCGTCAGCAGCCAGGCCACGCGCTCGGGGCTTGCCACCACCGAGGCCACGTCCAGTCCCGAGCAGAAGCTCTCGCCCTCACCGGTAAGCACCACCGCGCGCAGGCCCACCCGTTCGCCCAGCCAGCGCTGGACCTCGAGCAAGGCGTCGATCATCGGCGGATCCATGGCGTTGTGGCGATCGGGCCGCTCGAGATGTACCCGTGCCACATGGTCGATCAGGGAGACGCTCAAGCGGTCATGAAAACTGCGCTGGGTGGATGAGGACATGGAAGCTCCGTCGATAAGGTGGCCGGTCAGGTGATCGATAAAGGGGCGAAACTGTGCAAGCGGGAACTTCAACTTGGCACCTGACGCCGCTCGATACAACACCTGACGTTGTCCCGGATACGACAACGCCGCCCGCAGGCGGCGTTGTCGTGGGTCAGGAGGGACTGGAGGATCAGCCCAGCCACACCCGGGCATTGCGGAACAGCCTGAGCCAGGCGCCGTCCTGGCTCCACTCGGCCGGCCGCCAGGAGTTGGTGACGGCACGCACCACCCGCTCCGGGTGGGGCATCATGATCGTCACCCGGCCATCCGGCGTGGTCAGGCCGGTGATACCGGAGGGCGAGCCGTTGGGGTTGGCCGGGTAGCGGGTGGTGCACTGGCCGTGGTTGTCGATATAGCGCAGGGCCACCTGGCCCGTGCCCTGCATGCTGCGCAGGTGGGCGCTATCGCGAAACTCGGCGCGGCCCTCGCCATGGGCCACGGCGATGGGCAGGCGCGAGCCTTCCATGCCGGCCAGCAGGATCGACGGGGTCTTCTCCACCTGCACCATGGCCACTCGGGCCTCGAACTGCTCGGACTCGTTACGCACGAAGCGCGGCCAGTTCTCGGCGCCGGGGATCAGCTCCTTGAGCTGGGACAGCATCTGGCAGCCGTTGCACACGCCGAGGGCGAAGCTATCGTCGCGCGCGAAGAAGTCGGCGAACTGCTCGCGGGCGCGAGGGTTGAACAGCACCGACTTGGCCCAGCCACCACCGGCGCCGAGCACGTCGCCGTAGGAGAAGCCACCACAGGCGGCCAGCCCCTTGAACTCGTCGAGGCCGACACGTCCCTCAAGCAGGTCGCTCATGTGCACGTCGACCGCCTCGAATCCGGCCTTGTCGAAGGCCCAGGCCATCTCCAGGTGACCATTGACGCCCTGCTCGCGCAGGATGGCGGCACGCGGACGTGCGCTGTTGACGAAGGGCGCGCTGATGTCCTCGTCGACGTCGAAGGTCGGGCTGGCACTCAGACCCGGGTCACGGGTGTCGAGCAGGTTGTCGAACTCGTTCTTGGCGCACTCGGGGTTGTCGCGCAGGGCCTGCAGGCGGTAGCTGGTCTCGCTCCAGGTGCGCTGGGTCAGCTGCCGGGTGGTCTCCAGCAACGGCTCCTCGAAAAGGGTCACGCGGATCTGGTCGTCGTAGCGCGGACGGGCGATGACGCCGCAGGTCTCGATACCGGCGGCGGCGAACTGGGCCAGCACCTCTTCGGTGTGCTCACGGCTGACTTGGATGACCGCCCCCAACTCCTCGCTGAACAGCGCGTCCACCGCCTCGGCGGCCTCGTCGATCAACCAGTCGAGCTTGATCTCGAGCCCGGCGCGGCCGGCGAAGGCCATCTCCAGCAGGGTGACGATCAGGCCACCGTCGCTGCGGTCGTGGTAGGCCAGCAGTCGACCGTCGGCGTTGAGCCCCTGGATGACGCTGAAGAACGCCTTGAGGTCCTCGGCGTCGTCCAGGTCCGGGCAGTCGTTGCCGACCTGACCGTAGACCTGGGCCAGGGCGGAGCCACCCAGACGATTCTTGCCGGCGCCCAGGTCGATCAGCAGCAGGTCGCTTTCGTCCTGGTCGAGGCGAATCTGCGGGGTCAGTGTCTTCATGGCGTCGGTGACCGGAGCGAAGCCGGTGATCGCCAGGGTCAGCGGCGAGGTCACCGCCTTCTGCTCACCGTCCTGCTCCCAGGCGGTGCGCATGGACATGGAGTCCTTGCCCACCGGCACCGCGATGCCCAGCGCCGGGCACAGCTCCATGCCGACGGCGTGCACGGCGTCATACAGCGCCTGGTTCTCGCCTTCATGGTCCGCCGCGCTCATCCAGTTGGCCGACATCTTGATGTCGCCAAGCTGGGCGATCGGAGCAGCGGCCAGGTTGGTGATCGACTCGGCCACTGCCAGGCGCGCGCTGGCGGCGGGGTCGATCAGCGCCACCGGCGACCGCTCGCCCATGGCCATGGCCTCACCGGCGTGGGTATCGAAGCTTGCCGTGGTCACCGCCACGTCGGCCACCGGCACCTGCCAGGGACCGACCATCTGGTCACGCGCGACCTGGCCGGTGATCGAGCGGTCGCCAATGGTGATCAGGAAGCTCTTGGAGGCCACGGTGGGCAGACGCAGCACGCGATCCAGCGCCTCGCGCAGGTCCAGGTTGTCGAGCATCACACCCGGCAGTTCCAGCGGGGCACGCTCGAATTCACGCTGCATCTTGGGTGGCTTGCCGAACAGCACGCTCATCGGCAGGTCCACCGGGCGGGTGTCGAAGTGGCCGTCCACCACCGCCAGGTGGTGTTCTGCGGTGGCCTCGCCGACCACCGCGTAAGGGCAGCGTTCGCGCCGGCACAGGGCGTCGAAGGTCTCGAGATCCGCAGGTGCCACCGCCAGCACGTAGCGCTCCTGGGCCTCGTTGCACCAGATCTCCAGCGGGCTCATGCCGGGCTCGGCGTTGGGCACCTCGCGCAGGCTGAACAGACCACCACGATCGCCGTCCTTGACCAGTTCCGGCAAGGCGTTGGACAGACCACCGGCGCCTACGTCATGGATAAAGCAGATGGGGTTGTCGTCACCCAGCGCCCAGCAGCGGTCGATGACCTCCTGGGCACGCCGCTCGATCTCGGGGTTGTCGCGCTGAACAGAAGCGAAGTCGAGATCGAAGCTCGACGAGCCGGAGGCCATCGACGACGCTGCACCGCCGCCGAGCCCGATCAACATCGCCGGGCCACCCATCACGATCAGCTTGCCGCCCACCGGGATCTCGCCCTTGGCCACGTGCTGCTCGCGGATGTTGCCGTAGCCGCCGGCGATCATGATCGGCTTGTGGTAGCCGCGACGCTCGATGCCGCTGGCACCGACGGCGTCCTGCTCGTAGGTACGGAAGTAGCCGGTGAGGTTGGGACGGCCAAATTCGTTGTTGAAGGCGGCGCCGCCGATGGGGCCCTCGAGCATGATCTCCAGGGCGTTGACGATGCGCTCGGGCTTGCCGTAGTCGAACGCCTCCCAGGGCTGCACGAACTCGGGGATACGCAGGTTGGACACGGTAAAGCCGGTCAGCCCCGCCTTGGGCTTGCCGCCGACGCCGGTGGCGCCTTCGTCGCGGATCTCGCCGCCGGCACCGGTGGCCGCGCCGGGATGAGGCGCGATGGCGGTCGGGTGGTTGTGGGTCTCGACCTTGGTCAGGATGTGGATCGGCTCCACTTCCCCGCCGTAGCTGGCGCGCTCACCGTCACGCCCGGTCAGCGGGGTGGCGAAGAAGCGACGCGCCTCGCTGCCCTTGATCACCGCAGCGTTGTCGCTGTAGGCCGACAGGATGCCGTCCGGCGAGGCCTCGAAGGTGTTCTTGATCATCTTGAACAGCGAGTGGCTCTGGGCCTCGCCGTCGATGACCCAGTCGGCGTTGAAGATCTTGTGGCGGCAGTGCTCGGAGTTGGCCTGGGCGAACATCATCAGCTCGACGTCGCTGGGGTTGCGGCCCAGCTCGACAAACGCCTCGACCAGGTAGTCGATCTCGTCCTCGGCCAGGGCGAGTCCCAGCTCGCGATTGGCGACCTCAAGCGCTGTACGGCCGCCCTCGAGCACGTCCACCTGGCCCAGCGGCGCCGGCTCATGGTGGGCGAACAGGGTGGCGGCGTCGGAGCTGTCTCGCAGCACCGTCTCGGTCATGCGGTCGTGCAGGCCGGCGACAATGGCGTCGAAGTGGGCTTCCTTCAGCGTACCGCGCACCTTGATGCGATAGAGGATGCCGCGCTCCAGGCGGTTGATCTGGGTCAAACCGCAGTTGTGGGCAATGTCGGTAGCCTTGGATGACCAGGGAGACTGGGTGCCGATACGTGGCACCACCAGCAACGCAAGCCCCTCCACATCGCTATCCTGCTGTGCCGGCCCGTAGTCGAGCAGGCGCTCGAGCAGGCTCAGTTCGGTGGCATCGAGCTCCCGCTCCAGATCGGCAAAGTGCACATACTCGGCGTGCAGCGCCTCGATCTCGGGGACGGACACACGCAGTTGAGCCAGCAGCTTGGCGTGACGGAAGGTGGACAGGGCGGGCGCTCCGCGCAGTTCGAGCATATCCAGGAGCCTCTGAAGATCAGCGATAAAAGAAGGGGGCCGCGGCGGGCGAGACGGCATATGATACTGGAAACCGACGGGTGCGAGAAATCGATGCGGATGACAGCGCCCCGTGGGCTGGGTAAGGTGGGCGCTCCACCATGAGCGATTTTGCCCCGATGAAGGACGGTTTCCGTCATGCGCGGCGCCTGCGCATCCTTGCCGCCAGTGGCCTGGGCCTGCTGTGGGCGCTCTGGCCAACACCGCCCGGCCCCTCCTCAAGCGCTGCCCTGGAGCGAGTACTGGCACGTGATTTCATCACCGTGCACACCCGCAATACCCCCTTTACCTACTACGAGGGGCGCCAGGGACCTACCGGCTTCGAGTACGAACTGATGCGTCGCTTCGCCGACCGCCTCGGGGTCAGCCTGAACCTGAGCGATGACCACCATGTGCAGAGCGTGCTCGACGCGGTGCGCCACCAGGGCGACCTCGGCGCGGCCGCCCTGCCGCTGGACCCGCTGGCGGAAGGCCTGGTGTTTTCCCGCCCGATCCTGTCGATGCAGCCGATGGTGGTGTATCGCCGAGGACTGCAGCCGCCCAAGGCGCTCGATGACCTCAAGGACTGGAACATCGGCATCGCCAAGGGCACCGGCATCAGCCGCGTCATGCACGAATTGCAGCGCGAGCACCCTCGCCTCAGCTGGAAGGAAGCGGAAGACCTGGAGATCGCTTCGCTGCTCAGGCGCATCGAGGATGGCGAGCTGGACGCCGCGGTGGTGTACGCCCACCAGTTCCGCCTCAATCGTCTGTTCTTCCCCGAAGTGGAAGACGGCTTCGACATCGGCGAGCCGGTGACCATGGCCTGGGCCTTCTCCGGGAAAGACGGTCTGGCGCTGATCGAACGCGCCAATACGTTCTTCGACGAGCTTCGCGCAGACGGTGAACTCGACCGCCTCACCGCCCGCTACTTCGGTCATGACGACTATCTCGAGTACGTTGGCGCCCGGGTCTTCATCAACCACGTCAACAAGCGCCTGCCCCGCTTTGATGCCCTGTTTCGAGAGGCCGCCCGCGCGCAGCACTTCGACTGGAAGCTGCTGGCAGCGGTGGGTTATCAAGAGTCCCACTGGGACCCGGAGGCGACGTCGCCCACCGGGGTGCGTGGGCTGATGATGCTGACCAACGCCACCGCCGAGGAAGTCGGAGTATCGAACCGGCTGGACCCGGCCCAGAGCATCGAGGGCGGCGCACGCTATCTGCGCAGCGTCGAACAGCGATTGCCCGAGTCGATCACCGGTGAGGACCGCCTCTACATGGCGCTCGCGGCCTACAACGTGGGCCTCGGCCATCTGTATGACGCCCGTGACATCGCCCGGATGCGGGGTGGCAACCCGGATCTGTGGCGTGATGTGCGTGAGGCGCTGCCCCTGTTGCAGGAAAGCCAGTGGCACAGCAAGACACGCCACGGCTACGCAAGGGGTGGCGAACCGGTCATCTATGTGCAGAATATTCGCCGCTATCTCGAGATCCTCGACTACGTCGATCGCAGCCAGCAGCAGTTCCACCAGCTGAATGCCCGCCTGCCCGATCAAGCCGACGCCGAGATCTTCGAACTCGTGCCCCCCATGCCCTAGGACACCTTGCCTTCATGTCTCGAATTGCCCTGTCCATGACGCTGCTGGTCATCCTGCTGGCCACGGCAGGACTGATCGTCGATCCCTCGATGATCCAGGATCAGAGCCACAGCGCCAGCTGGACCCTGCTGCTGCTGACCGGCATCGGCCAGGCGATGTGGTACTGGCGTGGGGTGAGGATGTCGGTCGTGTGTCTGTTGCCGGTGCTGGCGATCCTGCTGCTGGGCCTGGCCAGCTACCTGCTGCCCGAAGCCCTGATCTCTTACGTCACGCTCGACCAATGGGCATCGCGGCTACCCGGGGTCCAGGGCCTCGACGATCTTCGACCGCCCTTGATGGAGCTGCTCATCCTGCTGGCGCTGACTGGCGGGCTGCTGGGACGCACCCGGGCGAGCCTGGCCGCCCCGCTGCTGCAGGCGCTGGCGGCGCTGTTACTGGTCACCGAAGCGCTGCTGGTGATCACCGACGAGATCCGCTCGCCGCAGAACCTGGCAGGCACCCCCGCCAGCATGCTGTTGCTGGCGCTGTTGCTGGTCGCCCAGTTCGTCGGCGTGGTCTCGGGGTGGCGCCACACCCGGATCAGCATCCTGCGCAGCCTGATTCCCTCGCTCGCCCTGGTGCTGGTCAGTCTGTTCGTCTGGAACCAGCAACGTGTGTACGTGGACCAGCAGCTTCAAGACGAGCTGCAGGGCGAATCGGATCGTCTGGCGACTCAGCTTGGCGCCGAGATAACGGCCCACCTGGAGGCAGTGAGACGTTTCGCCAGCTTCTGGAGCCTGCTGGAAGAGGCCCCCAGCGCCGAAGAGTGGGAGCGCCAGGCCGCCTTTTACCACCAGGACTTCAGCTACTTTCTCAACATCGCCTATATCGAAGCCGACGGTACCATCCGCCTTGTCCACCCACGCGATGACAGCAACCGGGCGATCATCGGCATCAATGCACTAGACGTGGACCGCCCCTACGTCGACGCACTGGCGAAGGCACTTTCCGACAACCAGGAGGGCCACACCGGCGTCGTGCCACTGCTGCAGGGGATGCCCGGCATGATCTACTACCTGCCGATCACCTCCCCCGACCAGCAGCGCGTCACCGGCGCTGCGGCCATGGTGCTCAGCCTCCCGGTGCTGGCCGACAAGCTCTACGCCGAGACCCTGCTGGACCGTGAGCATATCCGCATGCGCTTCGCCGTGGACGGTGACACCATTCGCGACTGGCCGACCAGCGAGTCGCCAGGCCCATGGACCATGCTGAGCCTGCTTGCCCTCGACGAACAAGAGCTGACCGTCGCCTTGAACGCCTCCACCGGCTACCTGCTAGGTCTGCGTTCGCGCCAGCCGGTGGCCAGTCTCAGCATCGGGCTGCTGCTGGCTTACCTGCTGTACATGGTGGTATTCGGCCACCACCGCATGTCGGTACAACACTCGTCGATGTACCGCTCCAACGAGGAGCTGCGCCGAGAGGTCCGCCATCGTACCGAACTGCAGCGTGAGGTGGAGTGGCTTGCCGGCCACGACGAGCTGACGCTGCTGCCCAACCGCCGCCTGTTCATGTCGACGTTGCGAGAACAGCAGGAGTGCCGCCCGCTGAGCGTTCTTCTGTGTGACATCGATCACTTCAAGAGCATCAATGACCAGCTCGGCCACCAGGCGGGGGACGAGGCGCTTCGTCGCTTCGCCCGAGTGGGACGCCTGGCGATGCCCGAAGGGGTGGTGCTGGCCCGTTACGGCGGCGAGGAATTCGTGGCCCTGCTGACCGGGGTGGCCGCGGACGAGGCCGTCGAGATCGCCGAATCCCTGCGCCAGAGCGTGATGAACTGCGGCGTTGAGCATGCCGATGGGCGCCCCATGACGGTGAGCATCGGCATCGCCAGCCACGGCGCCGGCGACCTGATCGCCGAAGACCTGCTCCACCGCGCGGACCTGGCACTTTATCGGGCCAAGCGACAGGGGCGAAATCGCATCGAGGTTTGTGGATCACCTGCCTGAGCGCGGCCTCGCGCGGATCTGGCGCGCTGACTTGATACACCAGGAGCCAACCAGACACCCACCCGCCCTCTCGATGTCCTTGATCTACATCAGGAAAGGCATGGTTCCGCGCCCACTTGGCCGCATTTTCCAGCACAATCCCCCTAACGTCTATTCTTCTCGCTGATCGGTTCGGCGAGATATTTCGCTGACCACAACGTCCAACAACCGCCAGCTCCTCGCCTGGAAAGTGGGTACATGCTACGTCTAAGAATCCCGCTGACGCTGTTGTCCCTGGCACTGTACATTGCGGGGCTCTGCGCCAGCCTCGCCGGCTATACCGCCTCGACCACCTTGCCCACCCTGGTACTGGGCGGCTTGATCGGTCTTGCTCAACTGGCCTGGTACCGCCAGCGGCTGGGCTTGAGTCTGACGCTGGTGGTGGCGGTGTTGGCCGCTCTGCTGATCGGCGTGGCCGGCGATATCCTGCCCCAGGGCTGGCTGTCTCTGGCGACTTTCGATCCACCAGCGCCGCTCGATACTGGCCACCCACGCCTTTCCTGGCAGTGGCCGGGGTTGGCCGACAGCCTGCTGCTGGCGTGCCTGGCCTTGAGTCTTGCCCTGCGCACCCGTGCCAGCCTGGGCACCCCCTTGCTCCACGCCATCGCCGTCCTGCTGTGGGGGAGTCTGGCCTACCAGGTGGCGGCGCCCGAGACACTGCCGCCGCTGGCGCCACCCGCAGGCCCCTGGGCGCTGGCGGGCAGCGGGCTGCTGTTGCTGACCCAGTTCCTGGCGGTGGTGACCGGCTGGCGCCATAACCAGGCGAGCCTGTTGCGCGCCCTGGGCCCCGGTCTTCTGATTGCCACGGCAACGGTTCTGCTGTGGTGCCAGCAGGACAGCGAGGCCAATCGACAGCTATTCGAACGTGCCCAGCGGGAGACCGATCGCCTGTCGGCAACGATGACAGACCGCATCGACGACACCCTTCGAGCCATGCATCGCTTCCATCTGGTCTGGGAGATCGATCAACGCCTGCCCTCGGCATCGATGTGGCGCCACGAAGCCCAGAGCTTTATGAACGACTTCCCGGAACTGCCCCTGCTGGCCCTGATCGATCCCTCCGGACGGGTCCAGCACCTCTATCCCGACGACAACTGGCACCAGGCCTACCCGGGCATGCGCTTGCTGGATGGAGCCCTCGACCAGCCACTGATGGAAGTGCTGCAGCAGAGCTTTCACCAGCGCGACGCGGTGTCATCGGATATCCTGCCACTGCCCGATGGGGGCTGGGGCATCATCCACTTTCTGCCGATCCACACGGTTGATGGTGGGCGGCTGCTGGGTTCGGTCGCCATGGTCTTCAGCCTCGACGCCTTAGCTTCCAATCTCCTGCCCGCGCTCGCCGATATACCGGACGCCATGACGCTGACATTGAAAGACGGCGACAGCACCCTATGGCGGGTACCGACGTCAGCGGCTAATTCGCCCTGGAGGCTCGTCAGCGACGTTCGTCTGCTGTCCCATACCCTGAGCCTGGAGCTCAGCCCCAACCGCCGTTTGCTGGAGCACCTGAAGCTGCACTATCCGAGTTCAACGCTGTGCACCGGCCTGATCATGGCTCTGCTGCTCTACCTGCTGTTGTTCAGCCGCCATCAGCAGCGCCAGCAGCACCGCCAGATTGCCGATACCAATCTCGAACTACGCCGAGAGATGCGGCGTCGTTCACGCCTGCAGAAAAACATCGAATGGCTGGCAGGACACGACGACCTCACGGGCCTGGCCAATCGACGCACCTTTCTCGCCAGCCTGCCGACGAACGCCGGACAGAACCCTCTCAGTCTGCTGTTATGTGACCTCGACCATTTCAAGCGCATCAACGACCAACAAGGCCATCAAGCCGGAGACCAGGCACTCAAGCGCTTCGCCGCCTGCGCGCAGAAACTGCTTCCACAGGGTGGCGTGCTGGCCCGCTACGGCGGCGAGGAATTCGTGGTCTATCTGCCACAGGGCGATATCGCCTGGGTACATGCCTGGGCAGAACACCTGAGGCGAGAGGTGCAGGCCTGCGGCGTACAACACGAAGACGGCAGTCCCATGACGGTATGTATCGGCCTGATCACCCAGACCGACGGCCCCGTTGTGCCAAGGGACTTGCTGCATCGAGCGGATATGGCGCTGTATCGTGCCAAGCGGCTGGGCCGCAATCGGGTGGAGATCGCCGAGGCGAAGCCCGCTGCCGAGCCCAGCGAGGCCACAGAGCCCAGCGGTCTGTTGCACTCCTGACTCAGGTCAATCCCACTGGCGCGAGGCGGCGCACTTCTTCCTGAGCCTCGATCAACGCCTGGGTAAGCTGGTCGTAGCGCGGCCAGTCAGGCCGCGAGCCGCCAGGGTTGGAACGCCTGAATGTGGTACACCTCGACACCCGTTGTTCGTCACTACCGGCTATTGAGCCAAGGGCTGACCCTGCTCGCCCTGGTGCTGGCAGTCGCCTCCCTCACTGTGCTCGATACTCGGGTAGCGTCTCTGCCGGCGAATCAGACGACCCTGGCGCTGGCCCTTATCGTCGCCATCGGTCAATGGCGATGGACACGCAAGGGGGTCTTCACCAGTGCCCTGGTGCTATGGCCACTGTGTCTGTGCCTGGTCACTCTGCTATTCGGCACCTGTGCACCGGAAGACTGGCTGTCACTGGAGCGCCTGTCCGAACCCTTCCGTTGGCTGACGACACCTTCGACTCTGCTGGACTGGCGCCCGCCGCTGGTCGAACTGGTCGTGCTGACGCTGCTGACCCTGGGGATACTGGCGCGCACGCGCTCGAGCCTGGGCGTCCCCTTGCTCCACATGTCCTGCTTGCTGCTGTTGCTGCTGGACCAGACACCACTGCATCACTGGCTGCCTTCAGCGGCACTGCTGCACGCCCACTCGCTCACCGTCACCGCCGTCCTCGGCCTGTTGCTGGCCGGCCAGTGGGTGGGCGTGGTAAGCGGCTGGCGTCCCACCCGCGACAGCCTCAGGCGTGGGCTTTGGCCTTCGACACTTCTGGTCGTGATGACCCTGGCACTTTGGCAGTACCTGGAGATTCAGGCCGATGGCGAACTGCAATATCTAGGACAGCGCGAAGGCCGTGCCATGGAGGAACGCCTGGCTAGCGAATTCAATGACTTTCGACACTCCCTGCAACATTTGCAGGTTTTCCTCGAACAATCGCCGCTCCCGCCCTCTACCGAACGCTGGCAGCACCTGACGCGACCTCTTCGCGACCACTTTCCCTACCTTGCGACGCTGCGCTACGTCGAAGTGACCGGCGGCAATGTGCGAAGCCCCGCGACCACAGTCGTCCCCAGGCCCACTGATATGCCTCAACCTGCCGCGGTGCCCCCCCCGGAGGCCCAGATCACTACCCTCGCCATCGACGCTCCTGCACCGACGATGAAGATCACGCTCTCGCTACCGATTCGCCGTCCCGGTGGAAAGCTGCTCGGGCACTTGGCAGCGACCTTGTCACTGTCAGCCATGGCCGAGAATATGTATACGCATCCCCCCTCGGGGGCGGGGAGCCTGCAGGTCCGACTTACCTACCACAACCGTCTGATCAAGGAATGGCCCATGGAGGGGCATCCGGCCTCGTGGACAGTATCCGTTCCCCTCGACGCCATTCCCCTGCATCGACCCGACAATAAGGCGGCGACAGTCGACACAGCCTATCTACCGCTCGAGCTGACCTTGCGCCCCGATACCCGATTGCTGACGCGCCTGCGCAGCCGTCTTCCGGCTGTCACCCTGATGCTGGGTCTGCTGTTCAGCCAGTTCCTCTATCTGACATTGTTCAGCCAGCACCAGATGGCCTCCCAGCATCGTGCGCTTGCACGCTCCAACGGAGACCTTCGCCGCGAGGTCCGCACTCGCCATCGCCTGCAGCAGCAACTCAGCTGGCTCGCCGACCACGACGAACTCACCGGTCTGCCGAACCGACGTCACCTTCAGGCCACCGCCCAGACCTGGCGGGCGCGCTTGCCCCTGAGCGTTATTCTTGTCGACATCGACCACTTCAAGCGCATCAACGACTGCCTCGGCCATGCCGAAGGCGACAGAGTGCTCAAGGCGGTAGGTCGACTTGCACAGGAGACCCTGGGGGATGACGGCCTGCTGGGGCGCTACGGCGGGGAAGAGTTTCTGGTGATCATTCCCGAAGGACGGCTAGCCGAAGCCAGCGCTGTGGCCGAGCGTCTGCGGCGTGCCGTCCGACAGGCACCGCTGGCTCATCACGACGGCACGCCACTGACCATCAGCCTGGGGGTGGCATGCCAGGACCAGGCACCGCTAGATCTGGCACGCCTGATACAGCAGGCGGACCAGGCGCTCTATACAGCGAAGCACCAGGGACGCGACCGGGTCGAGCTTTTCGTGGATACCGTCGACGGCGCATCGGACCTGGACACACCGCCCTTCACCGCCTGAACGAGGCTCGAGGCCTGCAACGGGAGTCTTGAGTACCCTGTCTGCACCGCCGACGTTGCCTCAGTGCTTTGCGCTTCGGCAAAGGCTCATCGGCGCTCGGCAAAAAACGTCTTGAGCAGGCGAGAGGCTCGGCTCGCCAGCACCCCACCTTCGACCTCCACCTGGTGGAAGTGCCAGGGCTGGGCGAACAGGTTGGCTCGGGACTCGACCATGCCGGAACGAGGCTCCGCGGCACCGTAGACCAGACGCCGGATCCTGGCGTGGATGATGGCACCAGAGCACATCATGCAGGGTTCCAGCGTCACGTACAGCGTGCAGCCCTCGAGCCGATAGTTCGACAGGCTCACCCCGGCGTCCCTGAGCGCCTGAACCTCGGCATGGGCGCTGGGATCATGGCTCGCCACGGGGCCATTGGCGCCGCGTCCGATGATCTCTCCGGCCGCGTCCACCACCACCGCACCGACCGGCACCTCTCCTGCCTGGGCCGCCCGCTCGGCCAGTTCCAGCGCTCGATGCATGTAAAATTCGTCACTGCGCAAGGTGTTGCACTCCCGTACACTGAGCCCAGGCAAATGCTGAACCATTGTCGCGGGCACGGCAATCGCCACCGTGTCACCGCCATCGACTAGCCGGGCTACCCCGGCGCAAGGAGGATACGCGAATGTCGGACGCCTTGAAGGGTCTGGTAGACCTGCTGGGCCTGGAAATGCTGGAAGAGAACCTGTTTCGTGGACGCAGCCAGGACCTGGGGCTTCCCCAGTTGTTCGGCGGCCAGGTACTGGGCCAGGCGCTGTCGGCGGCCACCCAGACCGTCGCGGCGGAGCGTCAGGTGCACTCGCTGCACGGCTACTTCCTGCGTCCCGGCGACGCCGCCATGCCGGTGGTCTATCAGGTCGACCGCGTTCGTGACGGTGGCAGCTTCACCACCCGCCGCATCACCGCGATCCAGAAGGGCCGTCCGATCTTCTTCTGCAGCGCTTCCTTCCATGGCCAGGAACACAGCCTGAGCCACCAGGCCAGCATGCCCGCCCTCGAAGCAACAGAGCCCGGCGACAGCGACGAGATCCTGCGCTTCCCCGGCCACCCGATCGAATTTCGCCATGTGGAAGACACCGCCGAGGACGGCGCGCCCGCGCGCAAGCGGTTGTGGTTCCGGCTCAATGGCGAGCTGCCCGATGACCCCGCTCTGCATCGCTACCTGCTCGCCTACAGCTCGGATTTCAACCTGCTGACCACCGCCCTGGTGCCCCATGGCATCCGTTTCGGCGACCCCAAGCTGCAGATCGCCAGCCTCGACCACTCGCTGTGGTTTCACCAGGACGTGGCCGTCAACGACTGGCTGCTGTACGACATGGACAGCCCCTGGGCCGGCGGCGCCAGAGGCCTGGCTCGAGGCAGCATCTACAATCGAAAAGGCGAACTGGTGGCCTCCAGCGCCCAGGAAGGCCTGACGCGCCTTAGGGAAACAAAGGGTTAGCACACGCGGGGCCAGCCAGAGACGGTAACAACCCCGCCAGAGCGGCGGGCGGCAGGCCAGGTGTGCTCGAGAAGGCGACGGCAAGCCGGTGTAGCTCAGCAGGTAGAGCAACGCATTCGGGAGGCAGAGGTCGTAGGTTCGAATCCTGCTACTCCGACCAAGAATTTAGTAGAATCAGGCTCTTGCGAACATTCACGCAGGAGCCTTTTTCGTTTCTGAAGCCCCAATCTCTTCCAGGTGTCAATTAGGTGTCAGCACGCACAACCTCGTGATCGGATGATACCCCACCCTTCCCGGCGCCTCACTACGAAAAGACCCACTTTCGACCCATTGCATGTGCAAGTGACTTACCGCTTGTCGCCCACGCACATCGTCACACTGTCAGATTTTCCGTGCCACGTGGCCCTGACGGTGCTTGCTCAACCAACAGGCGTCCCCTCCCCTGCCTAAGAGCCGCTTACAAGGCTATCTGAAGACCGCTAGAGAACCGACAAGGCCAAGCCTTGGCTTGAGAATAGAAGCGCTTACGAGGGCTCTCAGAAAGCCAGAGACAGACCCACAGTGAAGAGAACCGGGATATTTCTAGTAGGGGGTACGGGAGCCGATGGGGGCTGTTCAAGAACACTGGGACGTTTTGAGATTTTGTAGCCCCCTTTTTTGCGGAGAATTCGAAGTGAAGTGCTCCAAATTTTCTCTGGATACCCTACAATACCAAGCCATAGTCCTCATAATGCATACATCTACATTTCAAGCATACTGAAAAACTATCAAAAAACATATAGAACTCATACCCTCCCCGATGAAACACTTCGATGTTTCGACATCCACCTGATAGTCATCATCTCATTTTCGTGGATAAACCCTGCCACCTCAAGCTTCTTTGCTAAAAAGTTAATAGTCGGCTCATAGAACGAAACAACATCATTCTCCCTATCAATATTATTTAGCAAAGTCAGCTGCATAGATAATTTTGTAATGGTTTCTGCTAGCGCTGTTAACGAGGACATAGTCTGGTGAATTTCATGCTCATACTTATGCTTTCCGATTGGGAAGCCAGGTTTGGCCAATGAAGACAAGACCTCGTCTTTTGTGAAAGTTAGAAAAAAATATAATTCTCTATTCCTCAGCTCTCCGTTTTCAATATAAAAAACTCTTTCTCGATAAAGCCTCTCGATTCTTCCTTCAAGTATCTGAACCGTTTTATAAATATCACTTTTTTACTCTCATCCTGAAAGTGCTTTACCTGCTTCTCCGCCGCACGCCTCGATAGCGCTAGCTCTTCTCGCGTAGCTTCAAGTTCTTTACGCTGAAGTCCGATAGTAACCAATAGAGCAGCTAGAGCAAGAAAGCTTAAAACAGGGTTCAAGACCCCTCCAAAAAATCACCAAAGGTACCCCAACGCTCATGCTCCGCCGAAAGAACACCATAAAATTTTGCAAAGTATAACACCAAAACTAATAACATTGAAAAAACTGCTACCGAGAGCATAGCACTAAGAAAAACTGGCCCGCCTTGGGGCAGTGACAATAGCTTACGAAAAGACATCGACTTCTTGCTACTCCTTATATGAATTCTTTTCACTTCCGCCTCAAAAGTCTCAATTAAAGAAAATTTCCTATTTATCTTAAACTTTCAATCGCTCTTTGTACTGTAGAAGTCCCACATCCCGCAAGCTCAGCCGTCTTCCTGATACTGAAGCCCTTCTCTCTTAACTCTCTGATCCTCTGGTGCAACGCCTCGTTCACAGGACGGCCCCTGTAGGCTCCCATCTCCTTGGCTTTCTCTATTCCCTCAGCCTGTCGCCCACGCCTGTCGTCGTAGTCCTTGCGAGCGACCGCAGCCAGCATATCAAGAAGCATAGCGTTTACTGCATCCAACATTCGTCCCGTGAAGTCGTCGCTGGCGCTGATCGTCATGGCCGTGTGGCTGGTGGGCAGGTCGAGGGCTACCACACGAAGTCCTGAACCTTGAATAACACCCTTCAACTTCTCCCAGTCTCCTTTGGTGAGACGTGTCAGACGATCAACCTGCTCGATGAGAAGAACATCCCCAGGCTGGGCATCGTCAATCAGCCGTACAAGCTCAGTACGGTCAGCCTTGGTGCCGCTGGCGTTCTCTATGTACCAGGAAGCGACCCTGACACCCTTGGTATCGCAGAAGGCTTCCAGAGCTTCACGGGCACGACTGGCGTTTTGGTCATCGGAGGAAGCTCGAAGATAAGCGCGGATGAAAGTCACTTTGAACACTCCATGTTCATTAGGATGTGTTCATTATTTGCGTACTCGTTTGGGTTGTAAATCAGTATTTATGAATACGAATACGGGCCTCTCTAGCCCGTGCTCTCTCAGGTATACTCTATTGATCACAGAAAATCATGAGTACGTGCGGATGCATGAATGAACTAGGCCGAGCATCACCCTCACCCTGTTTGAAATATGCGGGATAAAGCCAACATGTAATCCACGCTCAAAACAAGCCCATGGGGCACAGAAGAACGTTGACGGACAAGACTGCTTGATGATAGCGAGAAAGGGAGGCATCTGCGTTTAAACGGTATGGGTTATCATCGCCTTTGGCCTAAAGATAAAGGGATTGTAAATATGACTGAACTTTTGAAGCTATGTCTGGTAACAAGCATGCCCTTCGTGTTCATATTATCCATGGTTTGGTTCTACGATATACGCGCAAAGATAAGAGGGTGGGACTTTGAGAAGGAGAAGCGGGAAGAACATGACAAAAATCTGGCGATGAAACTATGCCAAGGCTGGGACGCCGAAATTATCGATAGGAAGAGTGGTCAGAAGCTGTAGTCTCATACCCAAATTGATCACATATCACACTGGCATCTTGTCGATAAGTGGCGTTCAAGCTTAGCCGCACTCAGAATGAACCATACCCGCCCGTGCTTTCGCCCTGCCCGCTAACACGCTGAAACAAACCTCACCATGTCCAGCCTGGAGATCGCGGAACTGGTGGAGTCTCGTCATGACAACGTAAGCGGACTGTTGAGCGGCTTGCTGGACGAGGTATTGCAGAAGGGTATCAAGAGCAAGCGCTGTATGAGTGTTGGCTTCAGAGAGGGTTGAGCTTGACTGCATCTCAATTGAGATACAAACTCAAAAGTCCACATCCAGGAGGCAACGGCGATGGCCCGCACAACGATGCTGCATGTCCGAGTGGACGAAGATCTGAAGGCAGAAGCCACTGAAACTCTTGCGAAAATGGGTCTTACGGTGTCGGAGGCTGTACGGATTCTCCTGACACGGGTTAGCGCCGAAGGAGGGCTGCCAGCGGGACTCACCAGTGACCCCCAGGCACATGATGCTTGGTTTCGCATGAAGGTACAGGAGGCGCTGGCTGATACACGCCAGGGCATCCCACACGATGATGCAATGCGCCATATCCAGGCCATTATAGAGAGCAAGCGCAATGGTGAAGATTGAGTGGTCAATCTTGGCGCTTGAAGACGCATCAGGGATTGTTGAATACATTTCTGAAGACAACCCTGATGCGGCTCTAAAACTCTTCCATCATATAAAGGACAAGGTAGGTCGTCTCCCTGACCATCCAAAGCTGTATAAACCAGGAAGGGAGCCTGGAACACGCGAGATGGTTGTCACAGATAACTACATCGTTGTTTACCGAGAGTCTGAAGCATTGATTACCATCTTGCGGGTGCTGCATGCTGCGCAAAAATGGCCTTAGAATCGCAAAAGGAATAGTATTTAAACGCAGCAGTAAACTTTTAAACAAACCTCAACATGTCCAGCCGAGAGATTGCAGAGCTGACGGGGAAGCGACACAACGATGTGATGCGGGACATCCGCAACATGTTTGATCAGCTTGATGCCGACTCAGCGCAGTTCTGCGCTCAGTACCGGGACAGCACCGGACCTTTCCTTCCGTGCTTCGCTCGACCGCTACCACACCGAAGTCCTCGTCACTGGCTACAACGTGAAGCGTATGGCAGCCGTCATCAAGCGCTGGATGGACTTGGAAACTGGTGCAGCTAAACCCGTAGCAGTGCTACTGGGCAAGATCAGTTCGAGGCCGTGATGCCCGGTGGTCCGCCCGAACGTCATCCGGTCAGCATGGCCAGGTAGTCCTTGAGCACCACGGCGTTGTTGTGGGTCTCATCCTTCGAGGAAAACACCAGGGTGACCTTGTGCTGCTGGCTGCGCTCGGCCAGGGGTCTGAGCGTTTCCCGCTGCTCCTTCAGCTCAGCCAGATAGCGCTGACGAAACTCGCCCCAGCCCAGTGCTTCGCTGTGAAAGGCCTTGCGCAGGTCATCACTGGGAGCGGCCTCCTTGATCCATTCATCGATACGCGCCTCGTCCTTGGCGATCCCCCGCGGCCAGAGCCTGTCCACCAGCACCCGATAGCCGTCGTTGTCGGCGGGCGCATCGTAGGCCCGCTTGAGCTGAATCGTCATCGTGCCTCCACGTCCGAGAATGTGCTCCATCCTTAACAGACGCATGGCCCGGCCGTCACCCCGTGTGGCTTTGGCAGTCGCAGCCGATGCCGATGCCAATGAGACAATCAGACCAGGCGCCAGCGTCCGACTATTCGAGGCGTTCGAGAATGGTGCAGGAGCAATCCCGCTCCCCCACCTCGTCGATCAGTACCCGATAGCGCGGCAGACGTATGTCGTCACCGTCACCTTCGACCAGGGCCGAGGTATCGATGATCTCGGCGGTGTTACCCGAGGACAACTGGTCCTCGGCTACCACGACCAGATCACGGGCAATCAGCAGGGTGTCGCCAATGTGCATGGGGGCTTCCTCTTGATGGCTCTTTTCTCTTGATGGGGAGCGGCCACGCCCAAGGGCGAAGCCATCTACCGACATTGGCTGGCGCCTGATCATCCCAGTGCTGGCGTGCGCTCGCGCGCCGCCAGGTGCTCGGGCCGTGGGGACTTGGCGCCGAAGGGAGTGACCAGGCGGTTGTCGACGCTGTTGTAGACGAAGAACAGGTTGGAGCGCGGCCACGGTGACAGGTTGCTGTTGGACGCATGCAGCGCGTTGCAGTCGAACAGCAGAATCGACCCGGCCGGCCCCTTGGGCGCCTCGATGCCCTGCTTTTCGATGATCGGTCCCAGCTGCTCTCGGGTGGGTACGCCGATGTGCTGCGCCTTGAGCGAGGTCTCCCAGTTCTGGTCCGGGGTGCGTCCCACGGTGGGAACAAACTGGCGATGGGACCCCGGTACCAGCATCAGCGGTCCGTTGAACTCGCCGTTGTCGGTGAGCATCAGCGAGACACTCAGCGCGCGCATGCCGGGCATGCCGTCTTCTGCGTGCCAGGTCTCGAAGTCCGAGTGCCAATCGAAGCCACTGCCCTGAAAGCCGGCCTTGTCGTTGATCCGCGACTGGTGCACGTAGACACCGCCCCCGAGCAGCTGCTCGACGATCTTCAGAAGCCGCGGCGAGCGGGTCAGGCGATCGAAGCGCTCGGACAATTCGTGCATGCCGAACACCGAACGAATGGCGCCAGAGACAGGATCGGTGATGACCTTGTCGCTGCCGGTCAGCTCGGGATCGCGCTCCATGGCGCTTAGCTCATCGAAGAAGGGCTCAATGTCGTCGGCCTCGAAGAAGCTGTCGAACCAGAGAAAGCCACGTTCTTCGAATGCGGCCAGCTCCTGCTCGTCGAGCGGCCCGGCCTGGCGCTGCTCGGGCGTCGCATGGACGACCGGGCAATGGCGGGCGATATTGCCCATTGGCGCGTCGAGGCGTGTGGGATAGCCATCATCCGAACGGATCGACAGTTGGTTGGGTGCGTAAGTCATGACTCCGCCTCCGTAACGATTCCAGAATGGATCGCCGTGACCGGAGACGCTGTGCCTTGACCGACCTCGGCGATGGACCCCCATCCTGGGCGTGTATCTACCGCGCCGACATAACCTGAGTTAACGTAAACCCCTAATACGCATTCTCCATCGAGCCTGTCGTGCAAGGAGCCTTGCCGTGTCGAACCGGGACAGCTGCATCGTCAAGCATTTTCGCCACTATCACCCGCTCAGCGATGGCGATCGCCAGCTGCTGGGCGCGCTCGAGAAGTCACCGCTGGAGGTCAAGGCCGGCGATAGCCTTTGGGAAGAACGCGATCCTGCCCAGGACTTCTTCACCCTGAGCCAGGGCTGGGCCTTCTCCTACCGGCAGCTGGAAGATGGCGCGCGCCAGATCCTGGAGGTCTACCTCCCCGGCGACGTGATCGGGCTACGCGAATACGCCTTTCATCAGCGGCTTACCGGCGTCCAGATGATCGAGGACGGCACCATCTGCCGCTTCCCCCACGCCCGTCTGACCGACATCTTTCAACAGTCGACCACCCTGACCTCGATCCTCTTCGCCATGGCCAGCCGCCAGCAGGTGCTGCTGACCGAGCGCCTGGTCAATCTGTCGCGACGCAGCGCCAGACAGAAGCTGGCTCACTTCATCATGGAAATGTACGAGCGCCTGGCCAAGACCGCCGGCCGGCAGGAAGACCACAGCATCCGTCTGCCACTGTCCCAGGAAATGCTGGCCGACGTGCTGGGGCTGAGTCCTGTGCACGTCAGTCGCACCTTCAGCGCACTCGACGAGGAGGGCCTGCTGCACCGAAACCGTCATCGTCTGCTGCTGCCTGATCCGGCCGCCCTGGCCGATGCCGGCCAGTTCGACGAACGCTACCTGGCTGACAGCGTATTCGCGGCCAACGACGCGGTGGGCTAGGGCTTGTCTGAAAAGTGTCTGCGCTCGGTAATACGGCGTTAAAAATCGGCTGGTGCGCCAGCCCGGTCAAAATGCTCATTTACACCCCGTAAACTGGGCTTTCTCACCGATTTTTGCCTTGTCTAACCTTCGCTCGTCGACTTTTCGGACAGCGCCTAGGACTGGCCCATCACCGGGGAATCACCAGACGCTGCATGCAATTTCGACCAAAAGTCTAACTTCGCCCAGCCATAAAACTCTCTACTCTTACGATTGTATGCAATGTAAGAGATTTCCTCGTGACTCCGACCACCCCGCTCGAAGCCAGCGGTGCCCGCACGGCCACCGCCCAGGTCCATGAAGCCATCAAGCAACGCATCCTCGACGGCGTCTATCGACCGCTCGAATTCGTGCGTGAGGCGGCGGTTGCCCGGGAACTCGAGGTCAGCCGTACCCCGGTCCGCGAGGCGCTGCGGGAGCTGGTCTCCGAGGGCTGGCTCGAGGCCATCCCCCATCAGGGCGCCAGGGTGGCCGAGTGGACCGAAAAGGACGCTCGTGAAGTGTTCGAACTGCGCCTGGTACTCGAACCCATGGCGGTCGGACTCGCCTGCCGACACATCGACGCTGACACCCTCGCCCATCTGGACGACCTGGCCTCGCGCATGGAGACCCTGACCGAGAGCCCCCTCGATGGTGCGGGCCACAGCGAACTGGCCTCGCTCAACCACGAGTTTCACCGCCTGTTGATCCAGGCCAGCGACAACCAGCGTCTGGCCCAGATCCTCGAGAGCGTGGTGCGTACCTCGATCATCCGACGCAATTTCGCCAGCTACGACCGTTCGGCGCTCAAGCGCAGCATGCAGCACCACCGCGAGATGCTGATCGCCATCGGCGCCGGCAACGCCGCCTGGGCGGAGAACGTGATGCGCGCCCATCTGCTGGCCGCGCGGGTATTGCACGTGACCGTCGACACCTCGACCGCGACCTCATCGCCCCCGTGATCCTCCCGACGCGGCCCTTTTTTGCGTTTCACCCTTCATCTTCCACCTTCGACCTCTGACCACGGACCTCCAACATGAACGAGCTTATCGCCTCACTCCCGCTGGACGACCTCAAGGTGCTCGAACTCGGCCAGCTTATCGCCGGGCCCACCTGCGGCCAGGTACTGGCCGACTTCGGCGCCCAGGTGGTCAAGATCGAGCCACCGGGCAAGGGCGACGCCATGCGCCAATGGGGCCAGACCGACGAGAGCGGCGAACCGCTGTGGTGGAACGTGATCGCCCGCAACAAGCAATCGCTGACCCTCGATCTGCGCAAGCCAGAGGGCCAGGACCTGCTGCGGCGACTGACGGCCAAGGCCGACGTGCTGATCGAAAACTTCCGCCCCGGCACCATGGAGCGCTGGGGCCTGGACTACCAGAGCCTGTCGGCCGACAACCCGGGGCTGATCATGGTGCGGGTCACCGGCTTCGGCCAGGACGGTCCCTACGCGTCGCGTGCCGGCTTCGCGGCGGTGTGCGAAGCCATGGGTGGGCTGCGCTACATCAGCGGCTACCCGGACCGCCCCCCGGTCAGGGTGGGAATTTCGCTGGGCGACACCCTGGCCGGGGTCCAGGGCGCCATGGGCGCGTTGCTGGCGCTGCATCAGCGCGAGAAGACCGGGCGTGGCCAGGTGGTGGACAGCGCCATCTTCGAGGCGGTGATGGCGATGATGGAGAGCCTGATTCCCGACTACGCCCGGGCCGGCAAGATCCGTGAGCGCGCAGGCAGTTTCCTGCCCAAGATCGCCCCATCCAACGCCTATCCCGCCAGGGACGGCCGGGACGTCATCATCGGCGCCAATCAGGACACCGTCTTCCGCCGGCTGTGCGAGGCCATGGGCCAGCCCACCCTGGCCGATCACCCAGACTATGCCGACCATCGTGCGCGCGGCGAGAACCAGCAGGCCATCGACGAGCTGATCGCCGCCTGGACCGCCCACCACGATGCCCAGCATATCGTCGACCTGCTGGCCGACGCCGGTGTCCCGGCGGGCCTGGTGTACACCGCCAAGGACATGCTCGAAGACGAACACATCAAGGAGCGCGGCTCCATCGTCGAGGTGCCGGACCGCCACGGCAAGCCGCTGCCGATGCAGAACGTCTTTCCGCGGCTGTCGCAGACGCCTGGCAAGGTACGCCAGGTCGGTCCGGCCCTGGGCGAACACACCGAGGCGGTGCTCGGCGACTGGCTGGAACTCGACCACAACAGCATCGACGCCTTGCGCAAGGACAGCGTGATCTAGCACCGCCAACCAGCGACCACTCTGCCGACAACAACAACCTAGAGGCTCTTGCATGGAACCCCTACTCGTCCTGGCGCTGCTGATCGTATTGATCGCCGTCGGCCTGCCGATATTTCTGTCCCTGGGGCTGGCCGGGCTCGCCGGCCTGTACATGGCCCGGGGCTCCATGGCGTTCTTCTTCGCGCCGTCATCGCTGTTTGGCCAGCTCAATGCCTTCGAATTGATCGCCCTGCCGCTGTTCATATTGATGGGCAACCTGCTCGGCGCGACGCCGGTGGGCAACAACCTGTTCCAGGCGGCGGTGAGGTGGCTGCACTGGCTCAGGGGTAGCCTGGCGATCTCCTCGGTGGGCGCCTCGGCGGTGTTCGGCGCGGTGTCCGGGGTGAGCCTGGCCGGCGTCGCCGCGGTCGGTTCGATCGCCGTACCGCAGATGCTCGAGCGCGGCTACAGCCGCTCGCTGGCCGCCGGTGCGGTGGTCAGCGCCGGCGCCCTGGCGATGCTGATCCCGCCCAGTGTGCCCTTCATCATCTATGGCGCCGTGGCCAGCGTATCGGTGGCCGACCTGTTCATCGGCGGTATCGTCCCCGGGGTGGTACTGGCCCTGGCGCTGTCGCTCTACATCTTTATCCGGGTGAGTCTGAAGCCCGAGGAAGCGCCCAGCGTCGAGCAACGCTTCAGCTGGCGCGAGCGCTTCGCCAGCCTTGCCCACATCTGGCACGCCGCCCTGCTGGTGCTGGTGGTGCTTGGCTCTATCTATTCTGGACTGGCCACCCCCAGCGAGGCCGCCGGCATCGGCGCCTTCGGCGCCTTCGTGATCGCCGCGCTGATCTTCCGCTGCCTGACGCTTGCCTCCTTCGGCCGCATCCTGGCCAGCACCGCGCGAGTCAGCGGCGCCATCCTGCTGATCATCGGCTGCGCCAAGATCTTCGGCGACTACCTCAACATGGTGCGGGTGCCGCAGCTACTGACCGAATCGCTGACCGCCTCGGGCCTGCCGGACTGGGCGATCCTGCTGGCGGTCATGCTGCTGCTGATCCTGCTCGGCATGATCGTCGATGCGGTCTCGCTGATCGTGGTCACCACGCCGGTGCTGCTGCCGCTGATCCAGGCCATGGGCTATGACCCCCTGTGGTTCGGCATCGTCATGGTGCTGAACCTGGAGATCGCGGTGATCACCCCGCCGGTAGGGCTCAACCTCTACGCGCTCAGGGGGGTCTGCCCGGAGCTGTCGGTGGAGGAGATCATCAAGAGCGCGCTGCCCTTCGTGGCGGTGCAGTTCCTGGTGCTGATGCTGTTCGTGTTCTTCCCCAGCATCAGCCTGTGGCTACCGAGCCTGATGCACTGAAGGGGCCCCGATTCACTCGCCCCGCTGGCCAGGGGCAACAACGACAATGACAAGACGGAGACATTCCCATGAACCTGACCCGCCGCCAACTGCTCAAGACCACCGCCTTCGCCACCGCAGGGGCCTCGCTGCTGGGCCCCCAGGCGCTGATGCCACGCCATGCCCGCGCCGCCACCACCTTCACCGGCGTGACCTACCTGCCACCGTCCTACAAGGCGCTGACCTACGGCTCCGCCGGCTTCGTCAACTACCTGCGCGACAACGGCGGCGACGTGCTCGAGGTCGATTTCTACGACTCGGGCCAGCTGCTCAAGGCCGACGAACAGCTTCCCGCGCTGCGCTCGCGCAATATCGACTTCATGTTCCACACCACCTCCTACATCACCCGCTCGCTGCCGATCCTCGGCATCACCGGGCTGCCCGGTGTCGTCGGCGAGCTGTACCGCCACCCCGAGCGGCTGCGTCAGGGCAGCCCGCTGTTCGACCTGATCAATGAGGAGCTGGCCAAGGAAAACCTCTACATGCTGACCTCCGGCGGCGGCATCCTCGAGCCCGAGTACATCTGGAGCACCCAGGACAACGCGGTGCGCAGCCTCGAGGACATTCGCGGCAAGAAGGTCAGGGTGGTCAGCTTCGAGGCCACCTCGGCGCTGGAGCCCTACGACATCGGTGCGGTGCGCATTCCTTCGTCAGAGACCTACATGGCGCTGCAGCGCGGTACCGTGGACGCCGGCGTGTTCAATATCTCCACCATCATCGGGCGCAGCCTGCAGGAGCAGGTGGACGTGTGCTACCAGCTGCCGATCACCGGCTTCTCGGTGGCGCCCTTCATGCTGCGTGACCGCTGGGACAGCCTCGACGACGACAGCCGTGCGATCCTCGAAGATGCCGCCCGCTGGTACGACGAGAACTTCATCAGCCACTGCAACGACGATATCTATCCCAACGAGTACTGGCCTCAGGTGCGCGAGGAGAACGTCGAGATCATCGCCCCCAGCGACGAGGATCTGGCCGCCTTCAACGAGGCCACCCACAAGGTATGGGACCACTGGAAAGGCGAGGTCGGTGAGGAACTCGGCGAACGTGCCATCAAGCTCGCGCTGGGACAGGCCTGAGGTCGCCATGAAAGCGCACGCACAGAGGATCCCCCTCAAGGGCTGGGATGGCGTACTCGCCATCCTGCGCCTGGCCTCGATGGCGGTGCTGGTGTTCATGACGGTGTCGATCTGCTACGACACTGTCATGCGCTACGCCTTCTCCGCCCCCACCCACTGGAGCCTGGAGATCAACTCCTTCCTGCTGGTGTATCTGGCGGTGATGGGCGCCGCCGAGGCCCAACGCTTCGACGCCCATATCCGTATCACCTTCTTCAAGGACAAGCTTCCCGCCAAGGCGCGTCGGGTGCTGGAAGTGTTCACTGGTCTTGCCGGGATGACGTTCTGCGCGATCCTCGCCTGGCGCGGTTATCTGATGGCGGCCCAGGCCTTCGAGTACGGCGAACGGGTGTCCAGCGCCCTCGGCACCCCCATGGGCATCCCCTACGCGCTGCTGCCGATCGGCTTTACCGCACTCGGCCTTCAGTTTCTGATCGACACCCTGGCGAGCCTTTCCCGCGGAGCCCCACTGCCGCCGCCGGACGGCTCCGATCACATCGATGCCACCCACCCTTGAACCCGACGGAGACTCCCGCATGACCACCTCGTCACCCGCCCCGATCGAACTGGTCGAGGTCGCCCCGCGCGACGGCTTCCAGTCGATCGCCGATCCGCTGCCGACAGAGCGCAAGATCGAGGTCATCCAGGCGCTGCTCGACGCCGGCATCCGACGCATGGAGATCGGCTCCTTCGTCAGCCCCCGGGCGATTCCGCAGATGGCGGACACCGGCGAGCTGATCCGCGCCTTCGCCCATCGCCGCGATGTGAGATTCTCCGCGCTTGTTCCCAACCTCAAGGGAGCCGAGCTTGCGCTTGAACACGATGTCAGCGAGCTGGTCTACGTGGTCTCGGTGTCCGAGGCGCACAACCGCAATAATGTGCGCCAGTCGGTGGATGAATCGTTGGCGGCCTTCGCCCGTGTGGTCGAGGCGGTGCGCGCCAAGGGCAACACCGCCCTGCGCCTGGACCTTGGCACCAGCTTCGACTGCCCCTTCGACGGCAGAGTCGACTGGCGCCGGGTCGATGAGGTGCTCACTAAGGCGCTCGCCATCACCGGCGAGTTGCCGGTGGAAGTCGCCCTGTGCGACACCACCGGTCGCGCCACACCCTTCCAGGTGGCGGACCACTTCACCGAGCTGACCGAGCGCCACCGATCTCCCGCCCTGTCCTGGGCGTTCCACGGCCACGACACCTTCGGCATGGGCGTGGCCAACGCCCTGTTCGCGGCCCGCCACGGTGCCACCGCACTCGACGCTGCCTGCGCCGGCCTCGGCGGTTGTCCCTTCGCTCCGGGGGCCACCGGCAACACCGCCAGCGAAGACCTGGTCTACGCCCTGCAGGGGGGCGGGATGGCAGGTGACATCGATCTTGGCGCGCTGTTGCACGCGGCCGACTTGATCGCGGCACTGCCCGGCGGCACGACCGAAAGCCACCTGCGCCGGGTACCGCGTGAGGGCCTGGCCGGGGCAGACGCGGGGGCATGAACCAGCAGACGGCGCCCTCTCCAGCTCCCTCTTCACCACCCTCACCGCCTCCTCAGGTCGGTATCGCCCTGCTGGCAACGACCCTGGTGCTGGCCTTCTCGTCGCTGGTGGCGCTGTTTCCCTCGGCGATCGCGCCGACCCTGGCGGACTCGCTGGGGGTTTCCACCGCCACCGTAGGTATCCAGGTCAGCCTGATCTTCGGTGGCGCCATGCTGACCTCGCTGGTCGGCGGGCCGCTGACCCGACGCTATGGCCCCTGTCGAGTCAGCCAGCTGGCGCTGGGGCTGCTTGGCGGCGGCGCGGCGCTGCTGACCCTGCCGTCGCTGGCCACCTTCGCCCTGGCCTCGCTGATCGCCGGGCTCGGCTATGGCCTGACCAACCCCTCCGCGTCGCTTTTGCTGTTTCGGGTTACTCCGCGTCACCGCCAGGGCCTGGTGTTCTCGCTCAAGCAGACCGGGGTGCCCTTCGGTGGCGTGCTGGCGGGCCTTGTCGCCCCCGCCCTGGCGCTGGCCATCGGCTGGCAGGCGGCTCTGGGCTGCCTGTTCCTGGTCGCCGTCATCGGTATTCTGCTATTGCAGTTGCAGCGCCATCACTGGGACCGCGAGCGCGACCCTCGCACTCCTTGGCTGACCACGCCCCTGGCCGGTCTCCAGGTGGTCTGGCAGCGCCCGGCGCTGCGCTATCTGGCCCTCTTGAGTCTCTGCTTTTCAGCCATCCAGCTATCGGTCTCGGCCTTCACCGTGGCGCTGCTGGTCGAGGATCTGGGCGTCGGCCTGGTCGTCGCCGGCGCCACCATGTCCGCGGTCCAGGTCTTCGGCATCTTCGGCCGAGTGCTGTGGGGCCTTGTCGGCGATATCCTCGACGATCGCCTGATCACCCTGATGGGGCTGGCCTGCCTGAGCGCCGGTAGCGGCCTGGCCATCGCCACCATGGACGCCGACTGGCCGCGCTGGGCAATGGTCGCGGTGCTGTGCCTCATGAGCCTGTCGGCGCTTGGCTGGAACGGCGTGTTCATGGCCGAGATCACCCGTCTGGCCCCCGCCGAACGGGTGGCCGACGCCGCCGGCGGTTGCCTGGTGCTGACCTACAGCGGGGTGCTTGTCGGGCTACCCCTGCTGGGTGCGCTACATGGGCTGTTCGGCAGCTATACCGCCCTGTTCGGGCTGTTGGCAGGACTTTCCCTGGTGGGCCTTGGCTTTCTGCTGAAGGCGCGACGGGCCATCGCCGCTCCCGGCTAACCGTCGACGCGGTGTGACCAGCGTTCGGCGGCCAAAGGTCGCTGAAGCGGCTGGTTCAAGCGGCAGGCTCAAGCGGCTGGCTCAAGAGGCTGGCTCAAGTGGCTGACGGGGCCTAGATAAAACGCCAGCGCTTGAGCACCACCAGCTCCACCGCCACCAGCACCACCATGAAGGTGCAGAACAGGGCGAAGGACATGGGATTGTCGACGCCAGGCATGCCGCCGATATTCACGCCCAGCAGGCCGGTCAGAAAGCTGATCGGCAGGAAGATGCCGGAGATGATCGACAGCAGGTAGGTGTTGCGGTTGACCTTTTCGGTGTGCTGGTGGGTCTGGTACTGCTGAACCATGCCTACGTGCTCAAGATAGAAGTCCACCGACTCGTTGATTCGCTGGATGGTGTCGCGGGCATTGGCCAGATCGAATCGATCATCGGCAAGCAGCGGTGGCAGGCTGTCGATCATCGCTTCAATGGCGTAGCGCTGGGGCTTGAGGAAGCGACGCAGCTTGATCAACCGCTTGTTCAGCGACATCAGGACGGCGTTGTCGGCCTCAGGCTCTTCTTCCTGGGCGGCGATGGTGGCGTCGAAGGGCTCGACGAAATCCTCGATGCGCTCGTGGAGCTTTTCGATGATATCCACCACCACTGCTCCCAGATCGTCAGGCCCCTTGCCCTGCTCGAGCTCACGGCGTATGTCGGCGATGGCCCGGGAAGGCAGCTTGCGGGTGGAAATCAGCACCCCATCGTAATAGAGGATGCGGATACTGAGCATGTCGTCGGGCTGCTCGCCCTGGTTGAGGTTGACCCCACGCAGAATCAACAGGAAGTTGCCTTTGCCCAGAGATTCGAAGCGCGGCCGGGTGTCCTCGGCCAGCACGCCGTCGATGGCGGATTCGGGGATTCCTGCCAGCTCGAGGCGCTCGCAGGTGGCTTCGGCATCCCGCTGAAAGTGGTACCAGGCGCCTGCCTGAAGCGGGCCAGGCGCTGGCTCGGGCAACTGGCGGACTTCCTGGCCAAACGACCAGGCGTCGATGAAAAAAGGCGCGGTCATGCAGGCTCCATCAGGTGTTCGTCTGGCGGGCCGCGCCCGCCGCTTACAAGGTCGAGAAATCAAGCTCGGACAGCGGCGCCGGCTGTCCGTACAGAAAGCCCTGGTAACGGTGGCAACCGTGTCGATGAAGCCAGTCCCGCTGCTCCGCTGACTCCACTCCCTCGGCAATCACATCAAGCCCCAGGCTGCGCGCCAGAGCAATGGTGCTTGCCACGATGGCGGAGCTGGTGGCGTTGTCGAGCACGTCGCGAACGAAGGACTGGTCGATCTTCAGCTCGTCCAGCGGCAGACGCTTCAGATAGGCCAGCGACGAGTAGCCGGTGCCGAAGTCGTCCAGCGCGAAGGTCACGCCCAGTGCCTTGAGCCGCGTCATGGTGCGTTCGACCCCGTCGCGATCCGCCACGAACAGCGACTCGGTTACCTCAAGCTTGAGACGCCGGGCCGGCGCCCCGGTGCGCGCGAGGATATCACTGACCCGGGCAACGAAGCCGGGATCCTGAAACTGCCTGGGACTGACGTTGACCGACACGGTCCTGGTGGTGTCATCACCCTGCTGCACCCAATCCACCAGCGTCAGGCAGGCCTGCTCGATGACCCAGAGACCGAGTTCGTGGATCAGAGGGCGCTCCTCGGCCAGCGGAATGAACTCGGACGGCGGAACGAGGCCCCTGTCGGGGTGTCGCCAGCGGATCAGCGCCTCGACCCCGGTGACACAATCAAGCTGATCGACCTGCTTCTGGTAGACCAGATACAGCTCAGAGCGCGCCAGCGCGCCAAGCAGGTCTTCGTATAGCTGAGCACGCTGCTGCATCCGTCGCTGCATCCCCGGGTCGAAGAAGCAGACGTCGCTGGCGGTCTGACTCTTGGCCTGGAACAAGGCCATGTCGGCCTGCTGCAACAACCGTTCGCGAGAGACCTCGTCGCGAAACGGACTGATACCGACGCGCGCATTCGGCGACACCGGACGTCCTTCGATCCAGACCGGCATATCCAGCGTGTTCAGCAGCTTGCGAGCAACGGTATCGGCCACGCGCACCGCGGTCTCGAGTTCCACGCCCACGCCTTCGAGGACCACCACGAACTCATCGGCGCTGAGGCGTGCCAGAGTATCCTCCTCGCGCAATACCGACTCGAAGCGACGGGCGGCTTCTCTGAGCAGCTCGTCACCGCCGTGGTGGCCGAGGGTATCGTTGACCTGCTTGAAGTTATCGAAATCAATGAGCAACAGCGCTCCGTAACAGCCATGCCGCTGACAACGTTCCAGTTTTTCGCCGAGTCGATCGAGCAGCAGGCGTCGATTGGCCAGGCCCGTCAGCGGGTCGAAGAAGGCAAGCTGATGAATTTCTTCCTCCGCTGCCTTGCGCTCGGTGATGTCGCTGAGCGTCGCCACGTAGTTGCGCAGCTGCCCCCGCTCGTCACGCACCGCGCTGATGGTCAGCCATTGAGGATAGATGTCTCCGCTCTTGCGACGATTCCAGATCTCGCCCTGCCAGGCACCGGTATCGCCGATCCGCTGCCATAGCTGTCGATAGAAGTGTTCGTCATGTCGCCCCGAGCGCAGGATGTCTGGGCGACTCCCCTGGACCTCGTCTTCGCGATAGCCGGTGATGTCGGTAAAGGTCCGATTGACCTTGAGAATGCGGCCATCGACATCGGTGATCATCATGCCCAGGTGGGTCTCGAAGGCTACCGCGGCGATGCTCATATTGGCCTGATGCAACCGCTCCAGGGTGACATCACGCACTACCAGCAGGACACCGTCATGCTCCCCGTCACCGCTGAGCAGCGGACTGATCAATGCACTGAAGTCACGTGGGCCGCCACCTACGCTCAGAGAATAGTCCAGCCGACGTACTTCACCGCTGGCCGCCACCTCGGCCAGCGCCCCGTCCAGACGTCTGGCGATGTCAGGCGGCAGAAAGGCGCGGTAGTGGCTGCCGACCAGGACCTCCGGTGGTGCCAGCAGCAAGGCTTCGTCTCCGGCATGGACGAAGGAGAAGTGGCCACCGCGATCCAGCACCAGCACGAGGTCCTGCATGGAACCGATCAACGCCTTCAAGCGAGCTTCACGGCGGTGGGCGGCCTGTTCGGCGCGTTGCCGTTCGACCACCTCCCCCTGCAACACCAGCTGGGCACGCCCCTGCGCCAGCACGTGACGCAGCAACCATAATCCGAGCAGGGCCAGCAACGCCCCCAGCACTACCAGTGGCCACAGGCGCTGGCTCCAGCCGGACAGCAACGCCTCGTGACTGTAGCCCAGCACCAGCCACAGAGGCAGTTCGGCCACTCGCCTCGCCACGAACAACCGCTCCTGACCGTCCATTGGAGATACCTGGCGGAAGTGAAGCGTATCCGGCGAGTCCGCTGTCAGCGATCGACTTCCCGCCTGCGACACCAATTCTCCCGGCGCCAGCCCAGCCGCAGGCACGCGGACCACCAGTCGTGCCTCGCTGTCGACCAGGGCGATGCTTTCTCCCTGCATCAGGCCGAACCCCTTGATCGCTTCCGCCAAGGGCCCGGGGTCGATCGATGCCATGGCAACATGCATCTGAGTGGTCTCTGCCGTGCTCCGTTGCACCAGGGTCATGCGATATTCGCCGGCAGACGGCGAATAGTGCAGAGACGAGACCAGGGTCTCTCCCCTCCTCAATCCGGCCAACTGTCGAAGAAACGCATCCTGGGGCAACCAACCCTCGAAAAAGCGAGCTTCTGCGCTTGTCGGGTCCGAGAGGATCGCCAGGTCTTCTACCAGGGGAAGGGACCTGGTTCGCTCCCTGAGCAAGGGTGCCATCGGCGGCCCATTGCCGGCAGGATTGATCATTTCATCGAGAGCCAGTAGCCCGGCAAGCGCGTGAGTCGCGACATCAAAAGGCTCGGCCACCAGCGCCTCGACCACCTCCGCTCGCGCGTCGAGACGTTGCTCCACACGCTCCACCTCGGCCAGATACTGGCCCCTGAGGGTCCACACGATGCCGGCGACCAGCAGCATCAAGGCGGTCACATAGAGCGCAATGGCACGACGACGCCCCGAGTCGGACGCATTCGTCACAAAGGGGGATGGATCAACTGACACGGACACGTCGTCGTTTCGCCTCTAGAGCATTCATGTGGAAGGTGCGCATCCAGATTCCGTCGACTGTCTTGGGCATGGACGAGTGATCATAGCCAACCCTGCACTACTTGCGCAGTACTTGCGCACCACTCGCGCATTAAACCGCCTAGTTTCTTGATCACACCAAGCTGACCATGGTCCGTCATTCCCCCAGAAAACCTCCGACCTGGCGGCGCCACAGGGAAGCATAGAGGCCATCCCGGGCCAGCAAAGATTCGTGCTCACCCATCTCGACGATGCGCCCCTTGTCGATGATTACCAGTCGATCGAGCATGGCGATGGTCGACAGACGATGGGCAATGGCGATGACGGTCTTGCCCTCCATCAGGGTATAGAGATGCTGCTGAATTGCCGCTTCCACCTCGGAGTCCAGCGCCGAGGTGGCCTCGTCGAGCACCAGGATCGGCGCATCCTTGAGCAACACCCGAGCGATGGCGATCCGCTGGCGCTGCCCCCCGGACAGGGTCACACCGCGCTCTCCCACCTGGGCATCCAGGCCCCGACGCCCATGAGGATCGACCAGATCCTCGATAAACTCGTGAACATGCGCCTGACGCACCGCCTGCCACAACCTTTCTTCGCTGCAGTCTCGACAACCGTAGGTCAGATTCTCGCGCAGCGATCGATGCAGCAGGGAAGTATCCTGGGTCACCATACCGATCTGTCGACGCAGCGATGCCTGGGTGACCTCGGCGATATTCTGACCATCGATCGTTATCTGCCCGGCCTGCAGATCATGAAAGCGCATCAGCAGCGACGCCAGGGTCGACTTGCCGGCGCCGGAGCGGCCGATGATGCCCACCTTTTCGCCCGGGGAAATGTGCAGATCGAAACCGTCGAACACCCTGGGGCCCGCCTGGCTTCCCCGGGCGTAGCCAAAGACCACGTCCTCGAAACGAATCTCGCCGTGCTGGACCCGCAGCGCAGGGGCCGCTGGTCGATCCTGCACTTCGGGGATACGCGACAGGGTGTTGATACCGTCCTGAACGGTGCCGACATTCTCGAACAGGCCAGCGACTTCCCACAGGATCCAGTCGGACATGGAGCGCACCCGCATGACCAGACCGATCGCCACCGCCGTTTCACCAAGGGACACCCAGCGGTGATACCAGGCCAGTACGACCAGTCCCGCCATACCCACCAGCAGCAGGGTATTGAGGGTCGCCAACGACACCGATAGCCAGGTGGCCAGGCGCATCTGCCGATGTACCGTTCCCATGAAGCCATCCATGGCTTCCCGGGCGTAAGCCTGCTCTGCCCCGGCATCGGCAAACAGCTTGATCGTCTGGATATTGCTGTAGCTGTCCACGACCCGCCCGGTCATCACCGCCCGCGCGTCCGCCTGGGCCATGGACACCCGGCGTAGCCGGGGGATAAAAACCCTCATCAATGCCAGGTAGCCCGCAAGCCATAGCACCAGAGGAGCCATCAACCAGGGCTCGGCGGCCCCCAGCACCACCAGCGCGCCGGTGAAATACACCAGCACATAGACCAGCATGTCGAGCACCTTGGTGACGGTCTCGCGCATGGCCAGCGCGGTCTGCATCACCTTCTGCGAGACGCGCCCCGCAAACTCGTCATGAAAGAACGACAGGCTCTGCTCGAGCATCAGCCGATGGGAGAGCCAGCGCCCGAGCATGGGGTAGTTGCCGAAGATTCCCTGGTGGGTGATCAACGACAGCAAAAACACCAGAAGTGGCAGTCCTGCCAGCACCGCCGCTCCCAGGCCGATCAAGCTGGTCAGGTGGGTGTCGACAAAGCCCTCACGGTCGGCTTCGGCCAGCCAGTCCACCAGTTCGCCCATGGCGGTGAAGAACACCACCTCGGCGATGGAGACCAGCGCCGTGACCACCGCCATGGCCGCCAACAGCCCGGTGAAGGGACGCGAGTAGTGCAGCACGAAGGGCCACAACCGGTCCGCGGGTACCGACTCGGGCTGGTCGGGATAGGGATCCACCAGCCTCTCGAAAAAACGCAGCATGTTCCGCTCTCGTATCGCATGACGCCAGCCGCTCATCATACCCTTGTGCCGTTCATGCGGCGTGTGCTGTCAAGGTCGGTGCACCAGTGCCATGTCGTGGTCGGTCAGGCGCATCGCGCCTCGATCGGTGACCCTCACCGTATTGCTTAGACCGATGCCGAAACCTCCCGGCAAGCGCAGACACAGCGGCAAGTGGAAGACCATGTTGCGGGCAAGCGGCTTGGTCTGCCCGGCGGCGAGAAAACCCGTGCCTTCCACCCAGCTCGGCGGAAACTGGGCACCGACCGCGTAGCCGTAAACCCCCGAATGGAAGAAGCGTTCGCGGTGTGGCGCCAGGATAGCATCGGCGAGCCGGGCGACGTCTTCGAAAGGTGTGCCCGGCGTCATGGCCTCGCACATGCGGGCCTCCATCTCGACACACAGGTCGGCGGCGAGGCGCATCTCGTCGCTGATCGGCCCGACCACCACCGTGCGCATGGTCGGCGCGGTGTAGCGCTGCCAGACGGCACCAAACTCGAGGAACACCGCATCGCCCGAAGCGATGCCCCGGCGCTTGTGGTTGACGTGGATGATGCCACTGCGCGACCCGCTGGTGACGATCGGGGCCAGGCTGAAAAATTCGCTGCCGGCCTCGAGCATCACCTGGGCACCGACGGCGGCCACCTGGTTGTCGGTGACACCGGGCTCGACCACCTCGATGGCACGCGCAAGCCCAAGCGATGTCATCTTGGCGCTGCGCGTCAGGCAATCGAGTTCGGCGTCGCTCTTGACCAGTCTCAGGCTCGCCATCAGGCCACCGGCACTATCATGGAAGCGATCGCCACCGAGTCGCCCCTGCAGATGACGCATCAGGCCAAACCGTAGACCGCTACTGCTGCCATCGATGCCGATGTCGTGACTGTCCGCCAAGGCGTCAGCCAACGGATCGATCACCTCATCGAGGGCTTCCCAGCGATAGCCGACCACTTCATCGACCCTCGCCGTCACCACGGCGGGCCCGGTCTCGATGGACGCCACCTGCAGCAGCGTGCGCGAAGGGGTGACCACCAGGGCCGCGTGCACGGAGACTTCGAAGGTGTGATAGCCACATAGATAGAAGATGTCCGCCGCCTGGCACAGCAGCAGGGCGTCCAGCCCCTGTCGCTGCATGGCACTGCGAGCGCGCGCCAGCCGGCGATCGAACTCCTCGGCGGCAAACGGCAGTTCGCTTCCGGCGTGCTCTACCGCCAGGGCCTGGCGGTACTGATGGTGATCCATGGGCCGTCTCCTTGATCGATTCACCACAGTGTAGACAGTCAAGCCGGTTCGTCTTCCAGGCGATCCCGGGCAAGCCGAGGGGAAATAAGACTTCTCGCCGAGGGGCGGACTCTCGTAGAATTCCAGACTCGTGTAGACACGCCACAGGAATACGCAATGGGCAGGGCCTTCCAGAACCGCAAGGAATCCATGGCCAAGACGGCCGCCGCCAAGACCAAGGTCTACAGCAAGTACGGACGCGAGATCTACGTCTGCGCCAAGTCCGGAGGCGTCGATCCGAACGCCAATCTGTCGCTGCGCAGCCTTCTCGACCGCGCCAAGAAGGACCAGGTACCGGGTCATGTCATCGATCGGGCGCTGGAGAAGGCGTCGGGCGTCGGCGGAGAGGACTACTCGCTGGCACGCTATGAGGGCTTCGGTCCCGGCAACGCCATGGTGATCGTCGAATGTCTGACCGACAATCCCAACCGGACCTTCGGCGACGTTCGTGCCTGCTTCACCAAGACCAAGAGCAAGATCGGCACACCGGGCAGCGTCAGCCACATGTTCGACCATCTGGCGATCCTCGCCTACACCGGCGAGGATGAAGAAGCCGCGCTGGAAGCCTTGATGGAAGCCGACGTGGATGTCACCGACATCGAGAACGAGAACGGCCTGATCACCGTGTTTGCTCCGCCGACCGACTACGCCAAGGCGCGTCAGGCGCTGCGCGAATCCCTCGGCGCCGAGGAGTTCGAGATCGACGAGATCCAGTTCCTGCCCCAGGCCACCACGCCGGTGGAGGGGGATGACTTGGCCATGTTCGAAAAGCTGCTCGACATGCTCAACGACCTCGATGACGTCCAGAACGTTTACCACAGCGCTGAATTACCCTAGCGCATCGACGCCTTTCGACTGACGAAACTGCTACAGTTAAGTAGCATCGCAGTGCCCGGCAGGGGCTCGTACCCAGGCATGAGCCCTGCCCTGACACTGCTTCCGGGCATGGGATTCGATAGAACTGCGAGGACTCTACCGTTCGTTGGAACGCTTCGACGACTACTTCCACCGAGAGCGAGTTTCCGTGCATGGCCCCATTTTCAACCCTGACCCAGGCTGCCGCACAACGCCCGGACAACATTCGACACCGCAATCTTCGCAAGCACCTGCTCACCCGCTGGGCCAGTCTGATGGGTGCGGCGGTGCACTTCCTCTTCATTCCACTGTTCTGGGTGCTCGATCACTCGCTGCTGGCGCTGGTCAACGTGATCAGCGTGGCCATGTGGCTTGGCGCCTATCTCGCCAATCAACATGGCGAGCAGGACCGCGCGGTCTACCTGATCACCACCGAGGCTTACTGCCACGCCATCATCGCCACCGTGATCCTGGGTACCTCCGCCGGCTTTCACTTCTACCTGCTGACACTGTCCTGCTGGGCGGCCGTCACCCACTCGGTCAAGTGGGTCGCGCTGGTGCTCGGTCTGATGGGGATGCTGATCTTCCTGTTCCTGGAGTTCCCGCTGTCCCAGATGTTTCCGCTGGAAAGCGGCCCCGGCTTCCCGCTGATGCTGGCGACCCTGAACCTCTCCTGTGCGCTGTTCACCATGGTCGGCTTCGCCATGCTGGCCCGCCACGTCTACGAGACCCAGGAAGAAACGCTGACCAGCATGGCGACCCGTGATGCCCTCACCGGCCTGCACAACCGTCGTTTTGCCGGCGAATACCTGCGCCAGTTATCAGGCGACAGACAGGATGGCACCAACACGCCCTACAGCCTCGCGCTGATCGATATCGATCATTTCAAGCTGATCAACGACAAGCATGGGCACAAGGTCGGCGACCAGTGCCTGATCCAGATTTCCGATTTGCTGGTGCGCCACTTTCGCCGCTCGGATGTACTCTGTCGCTGGGGCGGCGAAGAATTCCTGCTGATCTTCCCCGGCGCCGACTTGAACGAGATCCTTCCGGTGCTCGAAGGTTTCCAGGAGCGCCTTCACAGCCTTCCCATCATGCACAACGGCGACGTCATTTCCTTGACCGTCAGCGTCGGCGTGACCAGCCATACGCCCGGCATGCACTATGATCTGCTGATCAATCGCGCCGATCACCTGCTTTACCGAGCCAAGGCCGAAGGTCGGGACAGAATCATCAGCGATCAGACCGGGGAGCAGGTCCCACCGCCGCTCTAGCCGGCAAGCGCCAAGCGACCACTCGGACAGCGCTCGGTCATCGCTCCCACGCCAATCTAATGCCGCCCGTCAAAGCCTGCCTTGAGGCAGGACTCAGGTCAGGTGCACCACCTCGAATCGCGCCAGCACCTTGTCGTTTTCATCGAGCAGTTCAAGCTCATCGGCCAGTAGACGAAACACTCTGGTGGCCCCCAGTGCCTCGACCAGCGCGCGCTCCTGGGCCATGACAGGCCCCTGGCAGGCCTTCCTGGTAGTGGCCAGCGGGGCCAGCGACAGCGCATCCCCCTCCCGCTGGTAACTTCCCATCAAGCGGTTGCACCCTCCGGATCCGGCCAGACGACCCTCCTGGGTGTGCAGCACGATATGCGCAGAACCGTCGACAGCGACTTCTCCGTCGACTTGCACCAGCTTCCAGTAGCGCTCTTCCAGTGGTTCGCGCAGCGGTTCGGGCAGACGCGCCAGGCGGGCAGCCTCGCCATCCGGCGTACGCGACGCCTGCGACACAAGATCGCCACCCTGCACGACTTGCCACCGCTGCGCCGCTTCCGGGGCGGGCTCGCCCAGCGACAGTTCGCCATCCGTCAACTGCCACTGACCACGGTGGCGGCGGCGAGGTTGCTCGCCGGTTCCCAGGTGGGTCTCCTTGAGCAGATATCGCCCCCCGTCATCGAGCGCCAGATCGAGACGTACCGCCTTGCAGTCATCACAGGACAGTTCACCACGAAAGCTCGCAGGAAGTGGCGCCAGGCTGGACGCCTCTGCCTGGAACGACTCGCTCGACCCGGTGCCACTCGAGGACGCCCCGGTACAACCGGCCATCAGCAGCAACAGCCAGGCCGTGCCCCACAGACGCGACTGGCGTAGAGTTCCTGGAGTCGGTTTCATGGTGCCCCCTTGGTGTTGAAGAAACGATGCTGGCACACGGCTGTGGCAACATATAACGCATCTTGGACCGCCATCCTGCCAAGGGTTCCCCGCCTGCGCATGTCGAAGATCAGGGAACCGGCCAGACGCCAGACTTCAGAAGGTACCTTCATGAGGTTGTCGAGGCGACGCCACCGGAGGCATTCAGCACCACCCGATCGCGGCCGGCATACTTGCCTCGATACAGCGCCTGGTCGGCCCGCCGCAACAGTGCTGAGGCGCTCTCGCCCTCCAGTCGTTTGGCCACCCCCAGAGTACAGGTCAACAACACCTGCTCTCCGGTGAGCAACGTCAAGGGCGTCGTCGCCAGACCCTTGCGAATGCGTTCGGCGATATCCAGCGCCTGATGCTCGTCGCGCTCCTTGAGCAGAATCACGAACTCTTCTCCCCCGTAACGACACACCGGATCGATGTCGCGCACGACCTCCTCGATCACCTTGCCCAGATGCTGCAGCGCGCGATCACCTTCGGCATGCCCCCAGCCATCGTTGAATCGCTTGAAGTTATCGATATCCAGCATGATCAACGACAGTGGTCGCCCGCTTACCTCGGCCTGGGCCACCGCAGCGGGCAAGGCTTCATCGAGATAGCGGCGATTGTGCACACCAGTAAGACCATCGAGATAGCTCATGCCGTGCAACCGCGCCTTCTCCTCCAGCAGCGTCTCTCGCTCGCGCTGCAACAGACTGATGCGATCGGCCAGGGCCAGCGACAAGAGGATGGCCTCCAGCGCGGAACCGATCTGGAAACCGTGCAGCGTCCAGAAGTTGTGGGGGGACAACCCATAGGTCACCAGCAGCAACAGGACCACCCCGACCACCAGCACCGACCATGCCATCAACAGCCACTGAGCGGGGCGAAAGCCACGCCACAAGCCACGCACCGACGACAGCAGAAAAGCCGTTAGCGTCAGCACCCCCAGCAGCGAATAGAACACCACGGTCAAGAAGCTCGGCAGCAGCCAGGCGATGGCGGCGGCCAGCGCCAGGAGCCAGCACAGCCACCGCATCAACGAGTCCACTCTCGGGTCCTGGCGCGCCGTCATCAGAAAACGCCGGCAGAACTGCAACCCACAGATGCTGATCACCGACAGGGCCGTCAGCAGCAAGGCCTCGTTCAGGCGTGCCCCCATCTGCGGAAAATAAAGCAGCAGCAAGCCGTTCTGACACAAGAAGTAAGCGCCCGCTCCACTCAAGAACCCCAGATACCAGAGGTAGTTGGTATCGCGAAGACTGAACAGCAGAAGGCTGTTGTAGATCACCAGGCCCGCAATCAAGCCGAAATAGAGCCCCTGCCCCAGCAACAAGTCACGCCAGTAACGGTGTAGATCGACGTCATCCAGTACCTGCACATTGAAGCGTATCGCCTGATCGGTCTCGACGCGCAACAGCAGTTCATTCGTTGCCACAGGCAAGCGGAACTGAGGCAAGGCAGCAGCGAGCCCCGGATCATCGGCAAAATGCGTCTCCCTCGCGACGGGGCGACACCCCGAGTCGTCACAGACCAGCAGCTCGACTCCCTGAACCAGCGGATTGGACAGCACCAGGCGCTGCCCGGGCAGAGCACCCACCACCCTCAGTCGCAGCCATACCGGATGCGCCTTGAGTCCCAGGCTGACCTGCTCATCGAGAGACTCTGCGGTAACCGTAGAAAGCGCTCCTTTCTCCGGTGGTTGCCGCCCCTGGTGGTCGAGTACCCACAGCGACACATTGGGCTGTGGGCGAGAGGCCTCCCCCGCCAGCTCCCACGCCAGCAGCACCACCATCGCGGTCAACAAAAGCCAAATCCGCCCCATGCCTCTGCCCGACTCACCTCCCCCGCCCCACTGCATCGCAGCACTCCTTGTCGCCCAGACTCAGTGTAGCCGCTTCCTTCCGGCATACCTTTCCTGCAGCACTGTGCCGCCAGCGAAGTTTCAACCCAGAGGAAGGATAGTGCCTAAATCCCCCAGCAAGGACTCACTTACACGAGACGACCCAACAGGGTTGAGGTAGCGCCCCCGAGGGAGGGAGTGGCAAGGACGTCATATGCGAGTATGCTGGGACCTGAACGTGATGAAAGAACAGGAGATCGCTCACTTCACCAGCAAGGAGGTTCACATGAAGGTCTACAAACCTCAGTGGCAATGTACCCTCAACGTGACCGAGGGCGCAGAGCAGACCGCAAGCTGGAAGAATCGCCTGGCCTGGCAGCTCAGGCAGATGGCAGACCGTCTCGAAGGAGGCCGCCGCACCCTGATTCTGGATGTGGATGTCCAGCCCTCCATCGCCAAGGACGATGTGGATCGTTGCCTGGGCAAGGGCTTTGCCCTTTCCCAGACCCTGATGACCGAGCTGGCCCAGCAGGCCGCCTGCGAGGACATCATGCGTGACGCCAAGGCTGAACTGTACGAGAGCGATTGAACGACAGAGTCCCCGACCGGCGCGGCTTGATGGCCCGCCAGGCCCGGGCCAATAGTCTGCACCTGAACGCACAACACCCGCCAGATGGCGGGTGTTGTGGTTTGTGGAAGCTGGATAGCCAACTCCTGCGGTAGCTCATCCTTGCGAAGATTCTAGGCCTTCAGGCGCGACACGCCTCGTCAGGCACATTGCCAAAGTCCCATAATGGGACTAGCATGCAGTGCATGAGAATCATCGCTCTGTCGACGCTGAAGGACTTCTGGGAAGACAACCCGGAACATCAGGATGCCAAGGAGCCAACGTTGGCCTGGTACCGCCACGCGCTGCATGCCGATTGGAGTTCACCCGCCGCAGTAAAGCAGGATTTCAGAAACGCCAGCATTCTCAAAGATGGTCGGGCGGTGTTCAATATCGCTGGAAACAAGTATCGACTCGTCGTCTGGATCAACTACGCCTACAGGGTTGTCTACATCCGTTTCATCGGTACCCATGCGCAGTATGACAAGATCAATGTACAGACGGTCTGAACTTCGGAGGGACATCATGGATATCAAGCCGATCAGAACAGAGGCCGACTACCATGCGGCGCTGACAGAAATTGAAAGCCTGATGATGGCCGAACCGCACACGCCAGAAGGCGAACGACTGGACGTCATGACTACCCTTATCGAGGCCTACGAATCCAGACATTTCCCGATGGATCTTCCTGACCCCGTAGAGGCAATCAAATTTGAAATGGAGCGCAGGAGCCTGAGCATCAAGGATCTTGAGCCCATGATTGGTAAACGTAACCGCGTCTACGAGATCCTCAATCACAAGCGCTCCTTGACGCTGAAGATGATATGGAAGCTTCACCAGGGGCTGGGTATTCCAGCCGAAGCACTCATCAAACCACCCAAGGAACACGCATAGAAACGTCGCCGCCGATCATCCTCACCCACATGACGTATCCGTGCTGGGCACAGAGCCTGTGAAAGTCGTAACGATACACAGACCGTATATGCGACGGGCCCTGTTACGGGCCATGTTATGGGCTATGTGACGGGCTATGTGACAGGCTATAAGAAGGACTAGGCGGTCAGAAGCTCCATATCCCCACCGGTATGCACGGGGTGGCGCTGGGTCTCCTTGGCAATATTCACCGTCAAAGCCACCTTCGCCACTTCCAGGACACCGGCATCTATCGTGTAGCCTCCCCTGCCCTTGAGCCACTGAAGCACCTCGGCGAGATGCCAGATCGAGGCGCTACCTTCGTGAACCGGAACGGGAAACGTCGCTCGGTGGGAAAGCATCAACTTGCGCATTGCCTGTCGGGAAACACCCACAACATCCGCCATATCGGTCAAACCCACCAGGTCCGGCGAAGCCTCGACAAGACGTGCCGACGACACGGCGCTCTTGACGTCGGACAAGGCAGAGCGCATCGCCACTTCGGCACTGTCTGCTTCCCGGGAAAATTCCAGCGCCAGGCGCCCCGGCTGTCCCACGCCCACCAGAGCATCATCACAACCCGCAGCGCCAAGGCGCTCCACCAGGGCATCCGGGGCGCAGTCGTGGTCAGCCAGTTGGTATTTCAGTGTAAAAATATACTCCACGGCTCAATCCTCCGATTCCGACTCACCCCGGCGCCCCCACTTCAACTCGCCAGCCCTCCCCTTCCGCGTGCCTGATCGCGGCTTCAATCTCCTTTTTCGAGTGCGATGGACGAGTCATTCCTTGCCTCCAGTATGGGAACGGCCACTCATGGTTGTCAACTGACAACCCTCACCCGCCCCTTGTGCCAGAAAAACTCCTTCGCGATGGCTTCACCCCAGTCACCAAGGGTGTACGACGGCTTCCATCAAGCCGGTGCCAATACCGACATGGTGAGGGGGGATGGGGACCAGCAGTAGCCTTGCTTCCCACAGGGGATCAATAACCATCAAACTCACCTGATTCAGCGTACTCATCGACACCCATGCCACAACGGAGCGAGGCACCACCACGCTGGAGCAAGTCAGATGGCTCGCCTGGCCCGGGCCAATCATCTGCACCTGAACGCACAACACCCGCCGAATGGCGGGTGTTGTGGTTTTCGAACATTGCACCGACGCCGTCAGGTCGTCGGAGAAGGGATCATTCCCACTCGATCGTCGCCGGCGGCTTGGACGAGACGTCGTAGGTGACGCGGGAGACCCCGGACAGTTCGTTGATGATGCGGTTGGAGACCTTCTCCAGCAGTTCGTAGGGCAGGTGCGCCCAGCGGGCGGTCATGAAGTCGATGGTCTCGACGGCACGCAGGGCGATGACCCATTCGTAGCGGCGGCCATCACCGACCACGCCGACGGACTTGACCGGCAGGAACACCGCGAAGGCCTGGCTGGTCTTGTGGTACCAGCCGGAGTTGTGCAGCTCTTCGATGAAGATGGCGTCGGCCTCGCGCAGGATGTCGGCGTACTCCTTCTTGACCTCGCCGAGGATACGCACGCCCAGGCCCGGCCCCGGGAAGGGGTGACGGTAGACCATGTCGTAGGGCAGGCCGAGTTCCAGGCCGAGCTTGCGCACCTCGTCCTTGAACAGCTCACGCAGCGGCTCGACCAGCTTGAGCTTCATCGTCTCCGGCAGGCCACCGACGTTGTGGTGGGACTTGATCACGTGGGCCTTGCCGGTCTTGGCGGCGGCCGACTCGATCACGTCCGGGTAGATGGTGCCCTGGGCCAGGAAGTCCACACCCTCGATCTTGGCCGCTTCGCTGTCGAAGACGTCGATGAAGGTGTTGCCGATGATCTTGCGCTTGGCTTCGGGGTCGGCCTCTCCTTCGAGCTTGCCGAGGAACAGCTCTTCGGCGTCGACGCGGATCACCCGCACGCCCATGTGCTGGGCGAAGGTCTCCATCACCTGGTCGCCTTCGTTCTTGCGCAGCAGGCCGTTGTCGACGAACACGCAGGTCAGCTGATCGCCGATGGCCTTGTGCAACAGGGCCGCGACCACCGATGAGTCGACCCCGCCTGACAGCCCCAGCAGCACGTGGCGGTCACCGACCTGGTCACGCACCCGGGCGATCTGGTCCTCGATGATCTTGGCCGGCGTCCAGTTGCGCTCGGCGCCACAGATCTCCAGCACGAAGTGCTCGAGGATGCGCTGACCCTGCAGGGTGTGGGTGACCTCGGGGTGGAACTGTACGCCGTAGAAGCGCTTTTCCTCCCAGGCCATGGCGGCGATCGGGCAGCTCGGGGTGGAGGCGGTGACGGTGAAGGTTTCCGGCACCTGGGCGACCTTGTCACCGTGGCTCATCCACACGTCCAAAAGGCCGCGCCCGCTGTCCGGATCGACGTGATCCTTGATGTCCTTGAACAGCGCCGTCTCGGCGTCCAGGCGGATCTGGGCGTAGCCGAACTCGCGCTTGTTGGAGCCCTCGACCTTGCCACCCAGCTGCTCGGCCATGGTCTGCATGCCGTAGCAGATACCGAACACCGGCAGCCCCATCTCGAACACGCAGGCCGGCGCTCGCGGCGAGTCCAGCTCGGTCACCGACTCCGGGCCACCGGCCAGGATGATGCCGTTGGGGCGATACTCGCGGATCTCCTCCTCGGTGATGTCGAAAGCGCGAATCTCGGAGTAGACGCCGATCTCGCGAACCCGGCGAGCGATCAGCTGGGTGTACTGGGAGCCGAAGTCGAGGATCAGGATCTTGTGGGCGTGGATATCGGTCATGGGGACTTACCTTGCAGGCAGTGGGGCCGGTGGGCCGAGCAATCGAAAAGCGAAAAGCTGGAAGCGGCGGACCGCTTCCAGCTCAGGGTGACGAGGGGCGAGTCGCCCCGCGCGCCCTCTGGTGCAACGCGTCTGGTGCGATACGCCTGGCGCGTCACGTCAGCGCCTACCCTGCTCGATAGTTGGGCGCTTCCTTGGTGATCTGGACGTCGTGAACGTGGGATTCGTTGAAGCCGGCGCCGGTGATCTTGACGAACTCGGGCTTGGTGCGCATCTCGTCGATGCTGGCACAGCCGGTGTAGCCCATGGAGGCACGCAGGCCACCCATCAGCTGGTGCACGATGGCACCCATCACGCCCTTGTAGGGCACCCGGCCTTCGATGCCTTCCGGCACCAGCTTCTCGACGCCGTCGTCCTTGTCCTGGAAGTAGCGGTCGCTGGAACCCTGGGTCTGGGACATGGCGCCCATGGAACCCATGCCACGGTAGGCCTTGTAGGTACGCCCCTGGAACAGCTCGACCTCGCCCGGCGCCTCCTCGGTGCCGGCCAGCAGGCCACCGACCATGATGCAGCTGGCACCGGCGGCTACCGCCTTGGCGATGTCGCCGGAGAAGCGCACGCCACCGTCGGCGATCAGCGGGATGTCGAACTCCTTGAGCGCCTCGGCCACGTTGGACACCGCGGTGATCTGCGGCACGCCGACACCGGCGACGATGCGGGTGGTGCAGATGGAGCCGGGACCGATGCCCACCTTGACCGCGTCGGCACCGGCCTCGGCCAGCGCCCGGGCGGCGTCGGCGGTGGCGATGTTGCCGCCGATGACCTGGATCTGCGGGAAGTGCTCCTTGACCCAGCGCACCCGCTCGATCACGCCACGGGAATGACCGTGGGCGGTATCGACGACGAGGGCGTCGACACCGGCTTCGGCCAGCGCCTTGACCCGATCAGGGGTTTCCGGACCGGTACCCACGGCGGCGCCGACCAGCAGGCGGCCGTCGGCATCCTTGGCGGCGCTGGGGAAGGTACGCGCCTTCTCGATGTCCTGGAAGGTCACCAGGCCACGCAGGCGGAAGTCGCCGTCCACCACCAGCATCTTCTCGACCCGGTGCTCCTGCATCTTGCCCTTGATGACGTCCAGCGGGGTGCCTTCCGGCACGGTCACCAGGCGATCGCTCGGGGTCATGATGTCGGCGACGCTGTCGCCATGGTTGGGCTGGAAGCGCATGTCACGCTCGGTCACCAGGCCGACCAGGGTCTCGCCCTCGACCACCGGGAAGCCGGAGAAGCCGTGTTCCTTGGCCATCGCCAGCAGGTCCTGCAGCTTGGCCTTGGGTCCGACGGTGACAGGATCCTTGACGATGACGCTCTCGTGCTTCTTGACCTTGCGCACTTCCAGCGCCTGCTGAGCGATGCCCATGCTCTTGTGGATGATGCCGATGCCACCTTCCTGGGCCATGGCGATGGCCAGGCGGGCTTCGGTGACGGTATCCATGGCGGCGGAGGCGAGGGGAATATTGAGGAAGAGGTCGCGAGTCAGGCGGGTCCGGAGACTGACGTCCTTGGGGAGAACGTCGGAATAGCCGGGAACGAGCAATACGTCGTCAAACGTAAGTGCTTCTTGGGCCATACGTAGCATAATCGGCAACACCCACTGAGGCTTTAGAGGGAGGGAAGAAGTTAATCGCCCATTATAACGTTCCGCCCCGGCCTCCGGCAATGTGCCAGCTTGACACATCGATGCTCCTCGGTTGCCATCCGCCGTCTACTCCGGCGCCAGCGCCCCGCTACCCCGTTCGACCGCATCGTTGGCCGCCGGCTCGCCCTGAAAACGCGCTCGCCAGTGGTCGGCGAAGGCCTCCCGGCGGGCAGGATCGACGAAGGCCAGCAAGGTGGCGTTGGGTAGTATCGGGTAGAGCCGCTCCCCCACCTGGGTGCGCAGCCTGGCGGCGGTGTAGGGGCCGGTCACCCCCGGCAGCACGCTGAACAGTGGCGTCTGTCCCGCCAGCACCCGCTGGCCACGCTGACTCAGCAAAAACCTGACGAAGGTCTCGGCGGCCTCGACGTGGGGGGCATCGCGATGCACGAAGGCCATGCGCATCAGCACCAGCGAATAGTCCCTGGGCACCTGCACGATCACCTCGGGATGTTCCTGGGCGTAGACCATGGCGTAGGACCCCAGCAGGTTGTAGCCGAGCCAGTAGCGTCCCTGGCTGAGCCCTTCGAGCATGGCCCGGGTGGTCGTCTCCAGGCGGGTATCGACACGCCCCATGGCGCCGACCAGCTCCCAGAAGCGCGAGGAGTAGCGTGCATCCTGCTGGGCCAGGGTGTAGCCCACCCCGCTGGAAAGCGGCGAGTAGGTGGTCACCTTGCCCGTCAGCCAGCGGGCCTGGGTCGCCAGCAGTGCGTGCAGGTCGCCATGGGTCTGAGGCGGCAGCATATGCCGCGACAGATCCAGCCGATAGGCCATCACCACCGGCTCGAAGGTGAAGGCGAAGACCTCGTCGCGCCAGCGCGCCCACTCGGGCCAGCGCTCGATCTCCGGCCCGTTCAGGCGCCGCGCCAGTCCTTCATTGACCCGGGCCATCTGCCACGGCATCGCCGAGCTGATCACCACGTCCGGCGCTCTGCTCGCCCCTTCGCCCGTCGCCTGGCCTCCCTGAAGATGTCCCACCACGCTGTCGTCCACCTCCCGGGTGGTGCGATCCTCAAAGCGCAGGGGAATCTGGGGATAGGCCTGGCGAAAGGCGTCCAGCAGCGGCGCCACCACGTCAAGATCCAGCGCCGCCGAGATCACCAGCGGATCTTCATCTGTGGGGGTGCGGCTGTCGCCGCTGTGACAGCCACCCAGCAGCAGAAGCATGAGCAGTAAAAGCGGCAGGCACGGCGATACCACCAGGGGCTGCCGCCGTGTGACCTGCGTCGCACAGCGGGCCGGGAGACGTCCACAGGATCGAAGGCGTTGTCCGGGCTGCAGGGACATCAAGTACTCTCTCCTTGATTCACGTCGGCCGCAAAGGCACCGGTGACATCCTGTTCGTCCTTCGCCAGCGGCAGCCACAGCACCACCTCGAGTCCCTGCGGCGAGCGGTTGGCGAATTGCACGCGGGCGCCCATGCGCCGGGCGGTGGTATCGACGATGGCAAGACCAAGCCCGGAGCCCTCGGTGTCCTGGCGCCCACCCCGCTGAAACGGCTGCCCCAGCGTCGCCAGCGCCGCGTCGGCGACACCAGGGCCGTCGTCGACGATCGACAACCGCGCCCAGTCGCCCTCGCGCGACAGATGCAGGGTGATCTCGCAACCTGTCGGCGTGTAGCGCAGGGCGTTGTCGATCAGGTTGCCCAGGGCTTCGCGCAGTGCCCAGTCCTCGACACAGACCTTCAGCGGCTCGGCTGGCAGGCTGCCAAGCCCGAGGTCATGCTCCGCCGCCCGCTCCCGCGCCGCCCAGTCCAGGGCGACGTCGCGTACCAGCTCACCCAGGTCGAGCGCAGGCAGCGCCGTCTCCCGGTCGAGGTGGCGCAGTCGCGCCAGCGACAGCAATTGGCCGGCCAGTCGGCTGGTGTCATCGGCCCGGGCGTGAACGCGCGTGAGCGCCTGGCGCCATTCATCCGGATCACTGCTGCGAAGGCCCAGCTCGCTGACGGTCTTGAGTCCCGCCAGCGGCGTCTTGAGCTGGTGGCTGGCGTCGGCGGTGAAGCGCAGAAGATCCTCGCGGCCCTGGCGCTGACGGGCGAACAGGTGGTTCAAGGCCTGGGCGAGCTCATGAAGCTCCCTGGGCACCCTGGCCGCCAGCGGACTGAAGTCATCGGCGCCGCGTCCACGAATCTGGCGGCGCAGGCGGCGCAGGGGAGACAGCGCCGCGCGCATGGTCAAGCCCATCAGCACCCCGGTCAGCAGCACCATGGCAATAAAGCGCGACAGCGAACGCTCGAACAGTGAGCGGGCCAGGGCTCGGCGCCCCTCGAGGGTATGCCCGACCCACACCTGCACCGGCAGCTGGGTGACCCAACCCGCCGAGGCCACCCGCTGGGCATGCAGACGCAGCTCTCCCAGCGTCGTGGTCAAGTCCCGCGACATACCGCCTTCATCCAGCGCCTGCTGCCAGGCGACGGGGATGTCCACCGGCCAGTTACGCGACAGCGTCCTGCCTTCATCGTCCAGCACCGCGTAGAACACCCGCGCCTGGCTGTCGGTGGCGAGGATCTGCAGCGCCGCCGCCGGCACCACCACCTGGGGGATGCCGTCCTGCCAGCGCACCGCCTCGGCGATGGTCAGCGCCGCCGCCTGCAACTGGGCGTCGAAGGCCCGCGCCGCCGCCCGCTGACTGCTGACCCAGGCCTCCACCATCAGCGCCAGCCCCAGCACTCCGACGGTGACCACCAGCCAGCCACCGAGCCGACGCTTGAGTGATCCCTCGACCTCGATCACCCGTCGTCCTCTTCCAGACGGTAGCCGAGACCGCGAAAGGTGCGGATGCGCAGACCTGCGCCCTTGAGCCGCTTGCGCAGCCGGCTGACGTAGACCTCCAGGGCATTGGAGCCCACCTCGCCGAAGCCGAAAAGTCGCCCTTCCAGGGTCTCGCGAGGCGCGATGGCTCCAGCGTGCAGCAACAGGCTTTCGACCAGCAGCAGCTCGCGATGGGGCAGCGCCATGGGCTCGCCGAACAGACTGGCGGCGCCACTGGCCGGATCGAAGGACAAGGGACCCAGGCCAAGACGGTTGTCGGCGCGCTGCTGGCTGCGCCTGAGCAGCGCGCGTACCCGCGCCTCAAGTTCGGCCAGCTCAAAGGGCTTGGCCAGGTAGTCATCGGCCCCCAGGTCGAGTCCCCTGACCCGGTCATCCAGGGCGTCCCGGGCGGTCAGGATGATCACCGGGGTGCGATCGCCCGCGTCACGCAACTCGGCCAGCAGTGACAGGCCGTCACCGTCGGGCAGCCCGATGTCCAGAAGCATCAGGTCGACCCCACCCTGGCGCAGCGCCGCCCTGGCATCACTGCAGCAGGCAAACACCTCTACGGTATTGCCAAGGGGGGTCAGGGCCTCGACCAGCGAGCGGCTGATGAGGGCATCATCTTCGACGACGAGAAGGCGCATGCGACTAATGTCTTATCCAGGCAGGGAGGGCATGACAGGTTGATGAAAGCTAGTCGGCCTAGCATCTCTCACGCTAAAGCACCCCGGTTTCATCAACCCATAATAATAGTTGTCAGGAGTCCGCATGAAGAATATCACAGCTCTGCCCGCCGCCCTGCTGCTCGGCGCCAGCCTCAGCGTCGGCACCGCCCAGGCCGCCGACGAGGCCGAATGCATCGCCCCGGCCAAGCCCGGCGGTGGCTACGACCTGACCTGCCGGCTGGCCGCCAATGGCCTGCTCGAGACCGGACTGATCGAGGACCCGATGCTGGTCACCTACATGCCCGGCGGCATCGGTGCGGTGGCCTACAACCACGTCAACGGCGTGCGCACCGACGACCCCAACCTGATCGTCGCCGCCAGCACCGGCGCTGCGGTCAACCTGGCGCTGGGCAAGTTCGGCCAGTACGACGCCAGCGAAGTGCGCTGGGTCGGCGCCCTGGGGGTCGACTACGGCGCCATCGTGGTCAAGGCCGACGCGCCCTGGCAGACCCTGGATGAGCTGATGACGGCGCTGCAGGAAGACCCCACCCAGGTCGCCTTCGGCGCCGGTGGCAGCGTGGGCAGCCAGGACTGGATGAAGGCCGCGCTGACCGCCAAGGCCGCCGACGTCGACCCGCGCAGCCTGCGCTACGTGGCCTTCGAGGGTGGCGGTGAGGCCCTGGCCGCACTGCTCGGCAACCATATCCAGGTGTTCTCCGGTGACCTGTCGGAGCTCAAGTCCCAGCTCGAGAGCGGCGACATCCGCGTGCTGGCGGCGCTGTCCGAGGAGCGCATGGGCGGCCCCTACGCCGAGATTCCCACCGCCGCCGAACAGGGTTACGACGTCCAGTGGCCGATCTGGCGCGGCTACTACATGGGCCCCGAGGTCAGCGACGAGGCCTACCAGGCCTGGGTCGAGCGCCTCGAGAACCTGGCCGGCAACGAGACCTTCGCCGAACTGCGCGAAGCTCGCGGCCTGTTCCCCATGGCCCGCTTCGGTGACGACTTCGACGGCTACGTCAAGGATCAGGTCGCCGGCTTCAAGGAGCTGGCCACGGAAGTGGGTCTGACCCAATGAGTATCGCCGCCGACCGCTGTCTGGGTATCGCCCTGATGGGGTTGGCGGCGTTTACCGCCGTCAACGCCCTGTCCCTCGAGGTGCCCTTCAGCTACGACCCCGTCGGCCCCAAGGCCTTTCCGCTGGGGCTCTCCATCCTGCTGGGGCTGCTGTCGCTGGTGCTGGTGATACGTCCGGGAGAAAACGGCCACTGGCCCGACAAGCGCCTGGGATTGCGCCTGATCGGCGTGCTGGTGCTGCTGCTGGTCTACGCCGTGCTGTTCCCGCGCCTGGGCTTTTTGTTGAGCTCGATGCTGGTGATCGCCGCCCTGGCCTGGCTGTTCGAGGCCAGTCCGCTCAAGGCCGTGGCCACCGGTGTGCTGATGGCGCTGGGCGGCCAGTGGCTGTTCACCCATGGCCTTGGCATCGGCCTGCCCGGCCTGCCGTGGTAGCGCGAACCGCCGCCCTGAAGCCAGCTCCTGTAACAGCTCAGCTGCCAGCGCTGCCCCAGCCCTGACCGCCACCGATCCCTGATCAAGGTGTTCCCATGTTCGACTTTCTTATTGAAGGCTTCGGCGTCGCCCTGACGCCGCTCAATCTTGGCCTGGCCTTCCTCGGCGCGCTGCTGGGCACCCTGTTCGGCGCCCTGCCGGGCATCGGGCCAATCAACGGCATCGCCATCCTGATGCCGCTGGCCTACACCCTGGGCCTGCCCGCCGAATCCGCGCTGATCCTGCTGGCCGGCATCTACACCGGTGCCGAGTACGGCGGGCGCATGTCCAGCATCCTGCTCAATGTGCCCGGCGACGCCGGCGCGGTGATGACCACCCTCGATGGCCATCCGCTGGCCAAGCGTGGCCTGGCCGGTCCGGCGCTGGGCCTGTCGGCGGTGGCGTCGTTTGTCGGCGCCACCATCGCCATCATCGGCCTGACCCTGTTCGCCCCGCTGCTGGCCCGGGTGGCGGTGATGTTCGGCCCCGCCGAATTCTTCGCGCTGATGGTGTTCGCCTTCTCGTCGATGTCGGTGATGATGGGCAAGGACCCGATCAAGACCGCCATCGGCGCCGTGCTCGGCGTGCTGATCGGCACCGTCGGCGTCGACTCCGGCACCGGCGTGATGCGCTACACCTTCGGCATGCCGGAGCTCTATGACGGTATCGACTTCGTGGTGATGATCATCGGCCTGTTCGCCATCAGCGAGATCCTGCTGATGCTCGAGCACGCCCATCGCGACGACGTCGATGACACCCTGCCGCCGCTGGGCCGGGTGTTCGTCAGCCTCAAGGAAGTGATGGCCTGCAAGGGCACCATGCTGCGCTCCGGCGTGCTCGGCTTCATCATCGGCGTACTGCCCGGAACCGGCGCCTCGGTGGCCGGGGCGGTGTCCTACACCACCGAAAAGCGGCTGGTGGACAAGGACAACACCTTCGGCACCGGCGACATGCGTGGCCTGGCGGCGCCCGAAGCGGCCAACAACGCATCCGCCGCAGGCTCCTTCGTACCGATGCTGACCCTGGGCATCCCCGGATCCGGCACCACCGCGGTGCTGCTCGGCGCGCTGATGCTCTACAACATCACCCCGGGTCCGATGATGTTCACCGACAACCCGGAGGTCGCCGGTGGCCTGATCGCCTCGTTGTACATCGGCAACCTGGTGTTGCTGGCGCTCAACCTGCCGCTGGCCGGGGTCTTCGCCAAGGTGCTGACCATCCCGCGCTGGGTGCTGGTGCCGGCCATCGCCGTGCTATCCTTCGTCGGGGTCTATCAGCTGCATTCCGACCTGACCGCCATCTATCTGATGCTCGTCATCGGTGTCTTCGGCTACCTGCTGCGCAAGCTCGGCTTCTCGCTGGCGCCGGTCATCCTCGGCTACGTGCTGGGCGGCCTGATGGAAGAGAACCTGCGTCGGGCGTTGGCGATCAGCGGTGGCGACACCGCCATTCTGTGGCAGTCCGGCATCTCGCTGTCGCTGTGGATTGCCGCCTCGGCGCTGCTGGTATTGCCCTGGCTGGTACCCAAGCTGCTCAAGCAACGGCCCTCGAGCCAGGCTTGATGCAACGGGCTTCAGGGCCATGCTCGAGTCGCCCCGGCAAAGGCCCTGGCATAGCTCTCGGCATCGCTCTCGGCATCGCTCTTGTGTGGCCCGCACGAAGCCCCAGCGTAGCCCTTATGTAGCCCTTGTGTAGCCCTTATGTAGTCCCTGCGCGGCGCCATCTGGCGCCGCGCGCCGTCGTCAGGCTCGATCACCACCACCTGTGCACAGAGTACAGGCAACGCACACAGGAGACGCCATGCCCGCCGCCCCCTCACTCCTTCCCCCCGGCGCCTGGCGCTTCCTGCCCACCCTCGCCCTGGGCGGACTGGGCGGGGTCATCGCCTACCTGATCGACCTGCCGCTTCCGTGGCTGCTCGGCGCCCTGATCACCACCACCCTGGCGAGCCTCGCCGGGGTGCGCCTGGGCTCGCCAGGGCGGCTGCGCAAGGGGGTTCTGGTGGTCATCGGGGTAATGCTGGGCTCGGCCTTCACCCCGGAGCTGTCCGGCGATATCACCGCCTGGGCCGCCAGCGCCGCGATCATGCTCGCCGCCACCGCGGTAATGATGGTGGTGGCGGTGGCCTTCAGCTACCGCGTGGCCGGTCACTCGCTGGACACCGCGCTCTACGCCGGCGCCCCGGGCGGACTGTCGGCGCTGTTGATGATGGCCCACGAGTCTGGCGCTGACCTGCGCGCCGTCGGTATCACCCACGCGGTGCGAATCCTGGTGCTGCTGCTGGCGATTCCACCGATCCTCGGCCTGTTCGGCCACGTGGATCTGGCCGGCGCCAGCAACGGGCCGGCCCAGTGGAGTCAGCTACCGTCGCTCGCCGGCACCGCCTGGCTGGTGGCGGCAGCGGCGCTCGGCGCCGTGGTCGGCCGGGTGCTACGCCTGCCCAACGCCCTGCTGTTCGGGCCGGCGCTGGTGTCGTCGCTGCTGCACTTTTCCGGGCTGACCCACGCGGTGCTGCCACCGGCGCTGATCGCCCTGGCTCAGGTAGTCATCGGCACCTCGGTGGGCGTGCGCTTCGTCGGCGTGGCGCTGTCCGACATGGCGCGGCAACTGGGTCTGGCGGTGGTCCAGGCGCTGATCCTGGTGGTGCTGGCGGTGGCGGCAGCCTGGGTCGGCCAGGCGCTGACCGGCATCTCGGTGGCCGCGGCATTGCTGGCCTACATGCCGGGCGGGGCGCCTGAGCTGAGCCTGGTGGCGCTTTCGCTGAACATCGAACCGGCCTTCGTCACCTCCCACCATCTGCTGCGCATCACCGTTCTGCTGGTGGCGTTGCCGCCGCTGGTGGGCTGGGCCCATCGCCGCCTCAGGGCCTGAAGGCACCTGGATTCAGGCGTGGCGCTTGGGCTCAGGCGTGGGCGTTCAGAAACGTCATCAACCGGGGAAAGACCTCACGGTCGACCCGGGCGCCCATGAACACGTCCTGATGACCGTAGCCGTCGATGATCGCGAGCTCATGGCGCCCCGGGGCGGCCTCCTCCAGGGCCCGGTGGCAGTGCACGTTGCTGTCGGTGAAGACGCGATTGTCGCGTCCCGTCAGCAACAGGCAGGGGGTATCGACGCGGCGCGCCTCGAGCAGGTAGTCGTCGGGTAGCGCGGCGTATTCGGGCGCCTCGCGCATCTTCACCGTGCGATGGCCCCGGCCCAGCATCTTCAAGACATGCCGGTGGTAGTTGAGCCCTACCGGGCCGTAGAGGTCACCACCCCGCCGGTGGGTGCGCTCGTCCAGATTCTCGTGGTTGTACAGTGCCGGCCAGCCGGTGCCCCACATCAGTGACAGCATATGGCAGGCCGGCACGTCGCATTCGCGGTGGAACAGCGATACGCCTTTCGACAACAGCTTGCCCAGCGTGAATCTTGGATCCTCGCTCCAGCGCGGGCTGACGTAGGGCTGCTGGAAGATGCGCTCGATCACGAAGGGAAAGATCTGGCCCTTGATCCTCGACCAGCGCGGTACATGGGGCGTCAGCGCAACGCTGTTGAGGATGCAGGAGCGAATGCCGCTGACGGTTCTGCCGAACAGTGCCATGGCAAAGCCCATCGAGCCGAGACAATGGGCGATCACGTGCAGCTCGACGTCGTCACCGGCGACCTGCCGGATCTTTGCCACCGCCGCGGGAAAATCAAACAGCGCACAGTCATCCATGGAGTAGCGGTTGGGCTGCAGGTTGTAGGGGTGGCGGTTGCTCATGCGGAAGTCCAGCGTCCACACCTCGTCGACCCCTTCGTCGAGCAGGAAGCTGACCAGATTGCGATGCTCGGGCTGGATGAACATGTCGCTGGAGGTGGTCAGACCGTGAACGATCATCACCGCCATGCGCCCCTGGCCACGACGAAAGCGCAGCAGCGACAGCCCCAGGCCGTCCTCGGTACAGAAGCCGTGCTGGGTGACCTCGGCGTCGACAACGCCGTCGAGGGTGTAGAGGGGGATCTCGCGGGCCATGATGTTACCTCCCGGTGGGTCGCCGCTTCCGTCTGCTAGGCCAGCATCCGCACCATGGCGCGCTCGGCCAGGGCGGCGATGGTGCGCGAGGGATTGAGCCCCAGCGCGCGCGGCACGATGGCACCGTCGAGCACGTACAGTCGCGGATAGCCGAACACCTCCCCGGCATGGTCGACCACCCCGTCCCAGCGATTCTCTCCCATGGGACAACCGCCCAGTGGGTGCGGGGTGATCAAATAGTCCAGCAGGCGCCAGCTCGGTGGCTCGATGGCGACGCCTCCGGTGGCCGCGCTCAGGCGCTTGTGGCGTTCGCACAGCGCCTGCACCGTGGCTCGCGACGCGGCCACCCGATAGTCCAGGCTCAACGACGGCTCTCGCTCCAGCCAACGCCGCGTCAGCCTCAGCACCCCGTCGGCGGTGTCCATGCCCTGGCCGAACCAGGGCATCAGGCAGCGATCGGGGTCATTCTCCTTGAGCGCCTCGGCCAGCACCGCACGCCAGCCACCCCGCAACATGCTCGCGGTGGCGGAGCGCGACAGCAATTGCGTCAAGGCGTGGGCGATCAAGTCAGGGTAGCCGCCGTCCTCGACGAAGTAGCGCTCACCGCCGTCGCTGCCGTCGAGATAGTCGATGGCGGCGCTGATGGTCGGCCCGCGACAGGCATCGATGCGTCTGTTCGGGTAGATCGCGGGGGTCAGGAAATCGCCATTGGCGCACCAGTGATGGCCGAGCAGCGGCGACAGTTCCGGCAGGGTGCGATACTGGTCCCTGGCCCGCAGCAACAGCTCGGTGGACCCCAGCGAGCCGGCGGCAAGGATCACTCGCTCGGCGCGCTCGTGACGGATCGTCGGCGCGCCTTCCAGATGCTGAAAGGTCACCCGATAGCCCCCGGACTCAGGCACCAGTGAGCGCACCATACTCAGTGGACGGACCTGTGCCCCCAGTTGCTCGGCCCGGGCCAGGTAATTCAGGTCGAGCGTGTTGCGGGCCCCCACCGGGCAGCCGATATCGCAATAGCCGCAGTGGATGCAGGTCCCCTGTTCCTTGCCGTGGACGTTGATGGTCTGCCGACTGTGTCGACGGTGGTGAGGCTCACTGAGCCGGTAGCTCCAGTCGGGGTCGAAGCGCACCGCCAGCGGCAAGGGGCGAAAGCGATCGCCGTCACCGCTGCGCACGGCGGCCTCCTGGACCAGTCGATAACGCTCGCTGACCTGGCCCGCGGGGACCTCGGCCACCTCCAGCATCTTGCCTACCCGGTCCTGGTAGGGGACGAGCTCATCGAAGTCGATCGCCTCCGGCCAGCCACTGTCGAAGGCGAAGCGCTCAGCCGGCACCGAGACATTGGCGTAGACCAGCGAACCACCACCCACGCCAGCGCCCTGTGCCACCGCCATGCGCGAAAAGAAGCGCAGGTCGAGCCAGCCATGACGCTCCCGAGGGGCGTCCACATCGAAGCACCAGTCATCATCCGGCCCCCGGGGAAAGTCCTCGCGCTCCCAGCGTCTTCCGCGCTCAAGCACCAGCACCTTGAGCCCGGCCTCGGCGAGCCGGCAGGCCGCCACGGCCCCACCAAACCCTGACCCCACCACGATGGCGCCGTAGTTCATGCCTCGGGCCCCCGGCGAATGACCCAGGGCGCATAGAGGTGCCACAGTTCACCAAAGAAGAAGCGACCGAAATCCGCCACCGTGCGCAGGTCCCCTTGGCCCGTCGGCGTCATGGTCTTGAGCATGGCCATCAACTCGGCCACGCCCAGGTGCAGGATGCCCGCCCCGAGAATGTCGGCCGTGGCGCTCTCGCCCTCGTGCAGGGTGGTATAGAGGGTGGTGGTATCGCGCCAGAGATCAGGCCCCGGATCGTCGTTGACCCGCTTCACCCCGTGCAGGAACAATCGCCGCTCATCCAGTTCCAGAACCGCATCGTAGACCATCTGACGCCCCGCCCCGGGGCCCTGGGAAAACAACTGAAAGTCGCCCTCGAGAATCACCAGCCCGAGGCCCAGCGGGGCAAAATCGACGACACCACCCAGCCTGCCGTGGTGGCGGTCGTCGGCCAGGAAGGCGCCCATGTCGTTGATCTGGACCTTGGCGTGGAGGGCCAGTTCGGTGCCTTCTGTATGCCCCAGCCGTTCACCACGCTCGGGCGCCTGGCTTCCGAGCGAAAAATGGCCTCGCATGGTTTCCTCGAACAGCAATCCCGCCAGCATGGGGTTAGTCGTATTCACCGCCATTTCTCCAGGAAAGGACCTGCTCTTGCGCCTGTCGTCCGGGCCGCCCGCCCTTTGGCGACCGGCACGTCAGCACTCTTCCGACGAGCACTCTTCCGACGAGCGCTCTCCAGCCCAGCGCCCTTCAGCCCCGCTTTCGACACTGCCGCTACCGGCCATATCGCTCGCTACCAGGGCACCAGCGCCAGATCGTTATAGGGCACCACGGAGCCATCGGGGTCCGTCACCCTGACTTCATCGCCGTAGCGATCGATCACCTTGACCCGCAGGCGGTGGTGAGCGCGGTCCAGCTCCAGGCGACAGAAGTTTTCCTGCTGATAGAAGCCAAAGGCCCGGTAGTGCAGCGTCACGTCACCATCAAACAGCGGAAAGCCATCCACCTGACCGGGCAGACGGGAGTCGTGGACAAAGCCGTTGGGGTCTCCGTCGGCCCAGAAGAACGGCCAGTACAGCGCCGAGGAGGTGACGTCATACAGCCGTCGCGGCTCGCCACCGCCCCCTTCCACCACCATCTCGGCGATATTGGCGCAGTGCACGTCGCCACTGAGGAAGATCACGTTGTCGATGCCGGCCTCGACGATATGTTCGACCAGCGCCTTGCGGGTGGCCGGAAACCCCGACCAGCTATCGCTCTCGGCACGCCGGGAGAGGTTGGTCCGCACCAGATCCGTCGGCGCCTGGGCGTCTTGGCCATCCAGGGCCGGATCGAGCCTTTCATCCAGCGGACTGGGCGCGAAAACCGTCGAGGTAACGACAAACTTGGGCATAGCGCCGCAGCGGGCCTGCTGGTCGCTCAGCCACGTGAGCAGCACGTCCAGCTGGGAAGGATGCTGGGGGTCGATGCTGGGCCGTCCCAGCAGATGGTTGTCCATCACCCGGTTCTCGCGACCGTAGGTACGATGGGTACGGGTGTCACAGACGAAGAAGGGATAGCCGCCGCAGTCGAAGTGATAGTGCAGATGACGCCCGAAGCTGCGCGGGCAGTGTGACCACTGATAGCTCATGTAGGCGCCAATGGCGACATTGAACAGCTCGCGCTTGGCGGCGAGGCGGTCACGATGCCAGTTGTCCTCGATTTCGTGGTCATCGAGGATCATGTACACCGGTGCCTGGCGCAGGAAGTGGCGCATCTGCGGGGAACCAAAGGCCTGGCGATAGCGGTCCTGAAACTCGGCGAAGGTCTCGGCGCGACCGATCGGCACGAAGCGACTGTACTGATCGGCGTAGATCTGATCGCCCACCAGCAGGCTGAAGCGCGCCGCCGGCCGACTGCCTCGACGCCTCAAGTGACTGGCCATGGGGCCGAAGATGCGATCGGCTTCCTTGGTCTTCCACAGGGTACCGGGATAGCGACAGGACCCCAGCAGAAAGGCCAGTCGTGGCTCCACTGCGGCGGCAAAGGTGGTGAATTCGGCCTCGCAGTGCTCGCCATCGAGGTCGGCGAGCAGCGACGCCATGCCGTTGACGTCGGGGAGCCTGGCGGCGATCTGGGCATCACTCAGGCTTTCCACGTCGGGCGTCGTGTCATCCAGGGTGAGGGTCGCGACACGCACCTTGTAGCGGGTATCGGGCGTCAACGGCACCACCCCATCGGGTTGGCCCAGCGGCGCCACGCCATCGATCGCTCCCAGACCTTCCTCGGCCCCCAGCTCGAAGGTCCCGGTACGATCAAACTCCCGGTGCAGACGAAAATAGAAGGCGTGGGGACGTGACGGATCACCGTCGATCAGGCGGGGCAAGCCATTGTCCTCGACCACCGCCAGCAGGCCCACGGTTCGCAAGGACGCGGTCAGGTCGACGCCATCATCATTGGGAGCGATACCGCGAACCCACAGCCGACAGCTGTGAGCCGTGGTGTGCCCCACGATAGGCCCGATATCGGGCGCGCGAAGTCCCGACATGTGCCCTCCTCCGTCGCAGCGGCGCGTGCGAGGCAGACCGGTTGCCCGCCTGTCCCGTTAAGCGTAGTTCGACTTTGCTGAAGCGGCGACCTGGGCTCTGGTAACCTGTTACTTGCCAGCGCGGTCCTGCCAGTCGCTGATGCTCGCCGATTCTCTTCAATGCCAGCCCAGGAAGCCTCCATGACAGCGACGTCGGACAGCGCCCAGGACGTACTCTCGGTCAGCGACCTCAATCGACGCGCGCGCTCTGCGCTGGAAGCCGATCTCGGCGAACAGTGGATCGAAGGCGAGCTGTCGGGGGTCTCGCGCCCGGCCTCGGGGCACGTCTACTTCACCCTCAAGGATGAACGCGCCCAGGTGAAGGCGGTGCTGTTTCGCACGCGTGGACGCTTTGTGTCGACGCCCATGCGCGACGGAGATCTGGTGCGGGTGCGCGCCCGAGTCTCGCTGTTCGAGCCCAGGGGCGACTACCAGTTGATCGTCGAGGCGGTGCAGGCCGCCGGAGCCGGCGCCCTGCTCGCCGCCCTGGCGGCGCTCAAGCAACGCCTGGGCGACCAGGGGGTCTTCACCAACGCTCGCTCGCTGGCCTTTCCCCCGCGACATCTGCTGGTGCTGACCTCCGCCAGCGGCGCCGCCCTGCGAGACGTGCTGGCGGTACTCCGGGCACGCTGGCCGCTGGTCACGGTGACCCTGATACCGGTACCGGTCCAGGGGGCCGAGGCGGCGCCCGCGATCATCGCCGCCCTGGGCCTGCTCAATCGCCAGGCGACGCTGGACCCGGCCCGGGACGTGGTGCTGATGACCCGCGGAGGCGGCAGTCTCGAGGATCTGTGGGCCTTCAACGATGAACACCTGGCCCGAGCGATCCACCACTCGCGCCTGCCGGTGATGTCTGCGGTGGGCCACGAGACCGACCAGAGCCTGTCGGATCTGGCCGCCGACGCCAGCGCACCGACGCCCTCCGCCGCCGCCGAACGTCTGGTGCCCTCGCGCCAGGAACTGACGGCCCGGCTAACCCAGGCAGACAATCGTCTGAAGGGTGCACAAGCACGCCTGTTGCAGCGGGAAGGCCAGCGGCTGGATCACCTGCGCTCGCGCCTGCGTCACCCCGGCGAGGCGATCGCACGTCAGCGCGATAGTCTTGGCCAGCTGAAGGAACGCCTCGGACGCGCCATCAGCGGTCGAGTGGTTGCCGAGCGGCGCCGCCAGACAGACCTGGCTCACCGTCTATCGCTGCGCTCGCCCGGACTCACCCTGGACGAGAATCGGCGCCAACTGAGCCGCTTGAGACGCCGTCTCGACGGCGCCCAGCGGCTATCGCTTGTCCATCGGCGCGAGCGCCTGGCGGCCGCTGCTCGGGAGTTGCAGGCGGTCAGTCCGCTGGCCGTACTGGGCCGTGGCTACGCCATCCTCACCGCCAGCGACGGCCAGGCGGTGCGCCGCGCCGATCAGACCGCGCCCGGCGAGCGACTGCACGCTCGCCTCGCCGATGGCGAGCTGGACGTCGAGGTGATCGAGACATGGCCGGCAGCCGAGCAGGCCCCGGACAACCGATCCGACGACGAGGCCTAGGGCTTGTCTGAAAAGTGCCTGCGCTCGGTAATACAGCGTTAAAAATCGGATCAAAATGCTCATTTACACCCCGTAAACTGCGCTTTCTCACCGATTTTTGCCTTGTCTAACCTTCGCTCGTCGACTTTTCGGACAGCGCCTAGGTTGTCGGTATCTTGCCGGCGGCACCTTGCCGGCGGCACCTTACCGACGAACCGCCGCCGGCTGAAGCAGCCGGACGGGGCCGGAGCGGGGATCTTCGGGGGCTCGGCCCATCGGACCAAGCCTGCCCATCAGGCTAGCGAGAGGGGCTTGCCACCCCCGGCTTGAACGAGGCGGGTTCCAGCTCGTGGCGGGACAACAGCTTGTAGAAGTCGGTGCGGTTACGTCCGGCGATGCGCGCCGCCTGGGTCACGTTGCCCTCGGTGATCTTCAGCACCTTGACCAGGTAGCTACGCTCGAATCCTGCGCGAGCGTCGTTGAAGGTCGGCATGGCGTTGTCTTCCGCCGCCAGCGCCTGGGCCACCAGGGCTTCCGGGATCATCGGCGCACTGGACAGTGCCACGCACTGCTCGACCACGTTGACCAGTTGACGCACATTGCCGGGCCAGGCACAGGTTGCCAGCAGATTGAGCGCCTCCGGCGAGAACCCCTTGACGAAGGGCTTGTGGCGCGACGCCGCCTGGGCCACCAGATGCTTGACCAGCAGCGGCACATCCTCGGCGCGATCCTTGAGCGCCGGCAGCTTCAGGTTGACCACGTTGAGGCGATAGTAGAGATCCTCACGGAACTCGCCTTCATGCATGGCCTGATCCAGATCGCGATGGGTCGCCGACAGTACCCGCACGTCCACCGGCACCGACGTGGTGGAGCCCACCGGGCGCACCTGACGCTCCTGCAGTACCCGCAGCAGCTTGACCTGGATCGCCAGCGGCATGTCGCCGATCTCGTCCAGGAACAGGGTGCCACCGTCGGCCGCCTGGAACAGCCCGCCGTGTTCGCTGATGGCCCCGGTGAAGGCGCCCTTGGCGTGGCCAAACAGCTCGCTTTCCAGCAACTGCTCCGGCAGCGCGCCGCAGTTGATCGCGATAAAGGGCTTGTCGGCGCGGGCGCTGGCCTTGTGGATGGCATTGGCCAGCAGCTCCTTGCCGGAGCCCGATGGTCCAGTGACCAGCACGCTGACATCGGACCCCGCCACCATCCGCGCCTGCTCGAGAATACGCTCCATTTCAGGGCTGCGGGTGATGATCTCGTCGCGCCAGCTGTCGTCACCTTCGCCGCTGCTGGCGGTATTGGACAGAGCATCGTCGATGGCACCGAACAGCTCTTCGCGGTCCACCGGTTTTGTCAGAAAGCTGAACACGCCCTGGCGAGTGGCGCTGACCGCATCCGGAATCGAGCCATGGGCGGTCAGGATGATCACCGGCAGGCCGGGCATGCGCCGCTGGATATCCTGGAACAGCGCCATGCCGTCCATTTCATCCATGCGCAGGTCAGACAGCACCAGATCCGGCCGCCCTTCTTCCAGCCGTTTGAGCGCCTCGCGACCGCTCTCGGCGGTGGTCACCCGGTAGCCGCGGCTTTCCAGGCGCATGCCCAGAAGCTTCAGCAGGCTGACATCATCGTCTACCAGCAGTACATGGGCCGATGTCCTGGCGTTCGCGGTCGCTGCGACTTGCTTCATATCACCGTCTCCACAATTTCACTCCATCCGCTGTCGCTGGTTGGTGCTCTGCTCTCATTCCGCCTGCTGTCGCAGATTGATGTTCTGCTCGATGGCAGTCATGGCATTCTCTGCTTCAGCCTGCCAGCGTCCTGACAGCGCTTACTCCGCCTGCTGTCGCAGATTGATGTTCTGCTCGATGGCAGTCATGGCATCGAGCTTGTCTGCCAGTTCCTTGTTTTCCTGGCGTAGCCGAGCCACCTCGCCATGATGGCGACCGGCGCGGTCATCCAGGGCGCGCCGCCCTTCGAGTTCGTTGAGCCAATAGCGCAGCAGGGGCTGGAGTTCAACGGGCGCCAGGCTCAGGTCCGCCTTGTAAAGCTCCGACGCCTGGTCCCACTGGGCTTCGCTGCCCCAGCTCAAGGCCACGGCACGCCCCAGGCGTTGCTCGGGCGCATGACCTTCCAGCCGCGCCAGCATGGCGTCACGCCACTGGCGATCGCCACGCTGGGAGGCCAGACCGAAGGCGATCCAGTCGGTCAACATGCAAGAAGACTCGGCAAAGGTCGGCACCTCTGCATGGCAGGTGGTCAGATCGAGCGCTTCGACCGCCGGTGTTTCGTCACCGACTGACTCGATAGGCAGCATTTCGCAACCGCTGATCACCAGCATCAGACTGACAACAGCGGCAGGGCCGACGACTCGGGTAAGCGAGCGTCGAGGTGTCAGGGTCACACCCCTTGAGTTCATAGCGTCAGGTTCCTTGCGTCCTGGCCCGTCAATGCGGGCCTTGTATCGTTATGTAGGCCGTAATGTCGGCCATCTTCCGGTGGTGCTGCCGGCAGCGTCAGTCGAAAGCACACCGGCCACTCGGGATCATCGATCAGCTCGAGCCGGCCGTGCTGCAGACGAGCGCAGTCGGCCGCCACGGAGAGTCCGATGCCGGAGCCCTTGAGCGCACCCTTGCGTCGTGCTCGTCCCTGGTAGAAGGCCTCGAAAAGGTGGTCACGGTCCTGCTCGGCGATCGGCTCGCCGGTGTTGGCCACCTCGAGCTCGAGCCTGTCGTGGCGTGCACGGGCGCGAATCAGCAGCTTGCCACCATCCTCACCGTAAGCCACGGCGTTGGACACCAGATTATCGAGCAATCGGGCGGTGGCCTGATGATCGGCACGCCACTGCAGCGGGCCCGAGAACACTTCGACCGCCATCTCCTTGGACTGCAGGCTCAATCGATGCTTGGCCAGCACCTCGCGTGCCACCGTGGCCATGTCGAGGCGCTCGATGGCCGCACTGCGGTGGTGCTGCAACAGATTATAGTCGAGCAGTTGCTCGATCAGGCGCTGCAGTTCGGCGCCGCTGGCGTCGATCAGGTCCAGCACTTCACGCTGACGCGGGCTCAACTCACCGGCCACGCCATCGGACAAAAGCGCCGATCCCTCACGAACGCTGGCCAGCGGTGTCTTCAGTTCATGGGACATATGGCGCAGGAACTGCTGTTTCTGGGCTTCGAGTTCTTCCAGGCGATGGGTCAACCAGTCGAGCCTCTCGCCCAGCGCCACCAGCTCTGCAGGGCCCTGAACGTGGCGCTGCTGGCTGTCCTGATAGCCACTGCCGATGCCGAGGATGCGCCGCTCGAGCTGACGCACCGGGCGTATGATCAAGCGGGTGAACAACAGCATCAGCATCAGACTCGCCGAGACCAGCGCCCCGGTCTGCCACCACAGGCGTTGCTGAACTTTTCGAGCCCGCTCACGGATGGCGTCCAGGCGTAGATCGATACGCCTGTTGGTGGCCTGGCGCATACCCTCGACGTGTCGGGAAAAAGCTACAAAGTCGTCGAGCGAAGCCGCGTAGGCCTCCGGCGGCTGTTGCGGCAGGGTCGCGAGTTCGTCGAGCAGGCGTTCCAGCGCCTGGATGTCGGGGTCATCGGGCAGCAGCAGGCGCTGGCGCGCCAGCAACTCACGGAACTCGGCCAGACGATCGGCATAGATGTCGAGCAGGCTTTCTTCCTGGATCACCGCGTACTGGCGCGCACCACGCTCCATTTCCACCGCCAGCGACCCCAGGGTGCGTGCCCGACGCGTCTCGGACACCGCCTGACGAGCGCTGACCTCGGCCAGCCGCGACAGCTCCGACAGCGCCTGACCAGCCTGGTACATCAGCACACCAAGCGGCAGCATGACCACCACGAAGGCCAGCAGCACCAGTTGCAACAACGAGCGGGGGCGCCAACGGCGCGTGGCAGCAGAGGTCATGACCAGAGTTCTGTGAAGGAAGGTGAATGAAGCGTCCATCAATCCATCCAGAAGAATACCAGAATTGGCCCGTTACCCCCGCGTCAAACGCTCAGCCGACTTCGCAAAAAACCGTATGAAAAAAAAGGGGCCGGCTAGGCCGGCCCGAATACGCAGGGAACTGAAGGGTCGAAAACAGATCAATCGATGGCCTGGTCCGCCCATTGAACGGTTTTCGGGTGGCCCGAAGGGCCCGAAGCCAAGGTGCGATCGTCGTTACCAGGAACCTGATCTCACCTCTCGGATGGTCTCCCATCCTGCCTCGTTCTGGCTCCGTCGCCTGGGCGGCGGAGCGAAAGACTCCCCCGAAGGGGTCGGCTTCCTTGCCAGAGCATCCTTGCTCTTCACGACACCTCTCCATGCCTGATCGGCCGGTGCCGTCTCATCGCAACCTTGTGTCGCACATCACGCGGAGCAGGCGCTGGGTTCGTCGGAGTCGCACAGGGCAGTGATTTCTCCGCCGATCCCGGAAGGACAACGACACTTGATCGCCACCTTCCCTGCTCGCCAAGACTATAGCGATCACCGTGCCAAAAACAAAGCAACTTATTTATTATCAATAACTTAAAATTATCAAAAATCGCCAACCATAGACATCTTGAGCGTCATGGCCGACTTTCGAGGCCTGACCCTTGAACAAACGTCGCCAAATCCAGACGCAAAACGAGCCAAAATCAAAATATCCTTACTTAACAAACAATTGCGGCGTCTCCATTTGGAGACGCCGCAATGGTTGGCCGAAACGTCGACGAGCACCTTCCCTGGTACGCCCTACAAGGCCTTGCTCATTACCTTCGACTTCCGCGCATGATTGTAGGCGTCGCGTCGCAGCGGTGGCAGTTCATCGAGCGCCGAGGGGACAAAGCCGTGCTCAAGAAACCAGTGGGCGGTGTGGGTGGTCAGGGCAAACAGACGATCGATGCCCTGGCGCCGGGCCTGACGCTCGATCTCTGCCAGCAGGCGTTCACCACGGGCCCCGCTACGATAGTCCGGGTGCACCGCCACGCAGGCCAGCTCACCGACGTTGGCGTCGTCGAAACGGTGCAGGGCGGCGCAACCGATGACCATGCCATCACGCTCGATCACCAGGTAGTCGTCGATCTCGTGCTCGAGCCGTTCGCGGGATCTCGGGACCAGCATGCCGCGCTTCTCCAGCGGATCCAGCAGTTCCAGTAGCCCGCCGATATCCTCCACGCCCGCCGCTCGAAGCTGTTCGTAGCGATGCTGGGTGATCATGGTGCCGACGCCGTCACGGGTGAAGAGTTCGCCCAGCAGAGCGTCGGCGTCGCGCCAGGACAACAGGTGGGTGCGTGCGACGCCATGGGACGCCGCCTCGCAGGCGGCTCCCAGGTGGCGTGCGCGCTCCTCACCGATAGAGGCGTCGTCCAGCAGCGGCCGCGCCTCCGCCGGAGACAGCTGTCGCAACAACCGCCCGCTGTCATCGCGCAGACCGTCGGATTCCCCCAGCAGGATCAACTTGTCGGCCTTCAGCGCCACTGCCACTTGCTGGGCGACCTCTGCGGCGTCCAGGTCGAAGACCTCGCCAGTGCTGGAAAACCCGAGCGGCGGCAGCAGCACCAGCGAGTGCTGCTCGAGCAGGGCTCTGACCGCCCCTGAGCGGACCCGGCGTACCTCGCCGGAACGCTGGAAGTCGACGCCGTCACGCACCCCCAGGGGCTTGGCCATGACCAGATTGCCGGACACCGTGGTCAACTCGATACCGTGCAGCGGCGTGTTGGGCAGCCCCAGTGACAGCCGCGCCTCGAGCCACAGGCGTTGCTCGGCGGCGACCCGCTCGACCCTGGCCATGATGGTTTCGTCGGCGACCCAGCGCCCCTGATGGCGCACCGGCGAGATACCCTCGGCTTCGAGCACGCTGTGTACCTGATGGCGAATGCCGAAGGCCACCACCAGCTTGACCCCCAGGGTGTGCAAGAGCGCCAGGTCCTGGATCAGCGACTCCCCTCGCCCCGCCGCCATCGCCTCTCCTTCGACCAGCACGACGAAGGTGCGGCCACGGTGGGCATTGATATAGGGCGAGGAATGGCGAAACCAGTCGACGAAGGAAAAGGACGTGTTCAAGGACCGGACCTGCTGCGGCGGACAAGGAGAAAGGAGTTCTCACTATATCAGAGCCTGCTATCGACCCACACCCGCCCCGCCCGTTACGCCCTGCTGCCACCTGCGCACCTGTGAATGCCAGACACGACAACGGCGCCCGAAGGCGCCGTCATGGGTGGGGGGGGGGGAGGGAGAAAAGGAGCAACATGATCGCCAGGCGATCTTCTCATTCCCGCATAAGGGGAAGCCCCCCTGCCTAGTTGAAGATCTCCCTGCCTAGTTGAAGATCCCCTTGAACATGCAAGAAAGAGCAACATGATCGCCTGGCGATCTCGCCTGTCAGCCCTATCGCCCCTTTCCAACCCGTTAGTTGAAGATCCCCTTGAACATAAAGAAGAACATGATCGCAAGGCCCGCCCCTGCCGGCAGGGTGATCAGCCAGGACATCACGATGGTACCGATGACCCGCAAGTTGAGGGCGGCAAGACCGCGGGCCAGACCCACGCCCAGCACCGCACCCACCAGGGTGTGGGTGGTCGAGATCGGCAGGCCGGTTCCCGAGGCCAGCACCACGGTGGTGGCGGCGGCCAGGGTGGCGGCGAAGCCACGGCTCGGGGTCAGCTCGGTGATGCCGGTACCGACGGTGGCGATGACCTTGTGACCATAGGTCACCAGGCCGACCACGATGCCACCACCGCCCAGCACCAGCACCCACCAGGGCACCGCCGAGGCGCCTTCGATGCTGCCATGCTCATGCACCACGCTGATGACCGCGGCCAGAGGGCCGACGGCATTGGCCACGTCGTTGGAACCGTGGGCGAAGGCCATGGCACAGGCGGTGAAGATCATCAGCACGCCGAACACCCGCTCGACACCCTCGAAACCGAAGGAGTCGGTCTTGCGCTGGCTACGGCCGATGCTGCGCTCGCGCCAGATACCCAGGCCCATAAGCGCCAGGCCAAAGAGCACCGCGATCAACAGACTCTCGAACGGAGCGAGGTGCAGGCCCACGTGCTTGAGGCCCTTGGTCAGGGTCACCATGGCGACGATGAAACCCACCAGGAACACGTACATCGGCACATAGCGCTTGGCAGCGGCGAACGGATCGTCGGCTTCGAACACCAGACGCTGCACCGACTTGAACAGCATGAAACCGATGGAGCCCGCGAGCAGCGGCGAGACGATCCAGCTGGCGGCGATCTGGCCCACCTTGCCCCAGCCAACCGCCTCGATGCCGAGCCCGGCCAGGGCAAAACCGACGATGGCACCGACGATGGAATGGGTGGTGGACACCGGCCAGCCCTTCATCGAAGCGATCAGCAGCCAGGTGCCGGCGGCCAGCAGCGAGGCCAGCATGCCGTAGACCAGGAACTGGGGGTCGTTTTCCAGAAGGGCCGGATTGATGATGCCCTTGCGGATGGTTTCGGTGACCTGGCCACCGGCCAGCCAGGCACCGAGAAATTCAAAGATGACGGCGATGATGATCGCCTGCTTGATGGTGACCGCCCGTGAACCTACGGAGGTACCCATGGCATTGGCCACGTCATTGGCACCGACGCCCCAGGCCATGAAGAAACCGAACGCGCAGGCCAGTAGGATGAAGATGTCACCGTGCTGGGCAATGATCGACATGGGAGAAGATCCCTTGATTGCTGACTGAGGAAAGTCTGAATGACGTCAGACCGCCCGCGGGCGGTCGGATGGAAAGACGGTCTTCAGTTCGCCGTCATGATCTGGAGTCGGCTGCCGACCCGCTCGGCGCGGTCCGACACTTCACCGATCCATTCGATGATCTGATAGAGGAACATCACGTCTACCGGCGGCAGGTCCTTCTCGAGGGCGAACAGCTGGCGACGAATGGCGATCTGCTGCTCGTCGGCACGCTGCTCCAGGTCATGCAGCCCACGGATCAATTTCTGCATCAGCTCGGTGACATTGCGTCCGAAGCCGGATTCGAGCAGGTCCTTGAGTTCCTCGAGGGCCTGACGCGCCTGGGCGACACAGTCGACGGCGGTGGCGATGTACTCGCGCATCGGGATCGCCAGGGCGTCGGGTACCTGCATCTGGCGGCCGAGCATGATGCCGGTGATGTCGCGGGTCTTGTTGGCGATCTTGTCCTGAACGCTGACCAGGTCCAGCAGGTCCGAACGGGAAACCGGCAGGAACAGGGTGTTGGGCAGGTTCAGCCTCAGCTCGGTCTTCAGCGAGTCCGCCTCGTGTTCGAGCCGGGTAATCACTTCACGATGCGAGGCCGCCGCGTCCCAGTCGCCCCTAAGGGTCGCCTCGAAGAAGGGCAGCAGCTCGGCAGAGCAGTCGTGCGCCTTTTCGATATGGGCCAGCAGCGGTTGAAAGGGGGAGCGGCCAAACATCGCCGAAAACGGATTTGATGTCACCATAGGGAGTCACGGACACTGGAGAAATGGCGGCGACAGTATAGTGACCCCAAACTGTCACGTCATGGAAAAAATACCGCCACACTGACGTCACATTGATGTGATTTACCCTCCATTATCCCTGTCAGGACGCTCCGCATGAGCCATGAAGTCGAACTCAAACTCGCCCTGGGGCCGGATGGCCCGGATGCGCTACGACGCCACCCCCGCCTCGCCGGAGAGGCTTCCCGCCGTCAGACGCTGGTCAATACCTACTACGACACCCCAGAGGGAGATCTCAAAGAGGCCCGCGTCGCCCTGCGTCTGCGGCGTATCGGCGACGAGTGGCGCCAGACCCTGAAGACCAGCGGCCAGGGCGGTGGAGGCCTGTCCACCCGGGGAGAATGGGAATGGAAGGTGGCCGGCGACACCCTCGACCTGGAAGGTCTCAAGGGGCTCGAGCCGATCCAGGCATTGGACGAGACCCTGCTGACCCGCCTCGCCCCCTGCTTTACCACCGACTTTCAGCGGGAGGTGTGGCTTTTGCAAAGCGATGGTGGCGAGGTCGAAATCGCCCTCGACGAGGGAGAGATTCGCGTGGGGGAGCGAAGCGTTACCATCCGCGAGGTCGAGCTCGAGCTCAAGCGGGGAGACGCCAGACAGCTACTGGAGCTGGCCGACGGCTTCGCCGAGAGCGTCCCGCTGCGCCCATCGGACACCAGCAAGGCGGCTCGCGGAACGGCACTGGCGGAGGGTTGGCGGCTGCCGTCCGGCGACAGTCCCTCGCCCCTGCTGCATCGCCTGGTGGTCGCCCTAGACGCCTACGCCGACACCCAGGACAGCGGCTGGATGGTCACCGCCCGGGAGACGCTAGAGCGGCTTGCACAGTGCTCGTCGGCGCCCGGTGTCGGTGAGGAAGTCAAGCACCTGCAAGGCTGTCTCGAGGACGCCGAGCACCGTCCCGACTGGCTCAGTGCCGAGGTCGGCGCCGGCCTGTTGAGACTCGGTCGCCGGCTACCCGACAACGTCGAGATGGAGTAACGTCAATAGCGAGCAACGCCGACGATGGCCCCATTTCCTGTAGGCGATAACCCAATCCCTGCAGGAGAATGCCCCGAGACCACAAGGACACGCCCGTGATCAACGGCTACAAGCCGGCCGCCGAAGGCCTCAAGACGCGCATCTTTCAGATCATCTTCGAGTCGGATACCCGGCTGGCCAAGGGCTTCGACATCGCCTTGATCACCGCCATCCTGGCCAGCGTGCTGGTGGTGGTGCTGGAGAGCGTCGATAGCCTGCGCATGCAGCATGGCGAGCTGTTCAGGGCCATCGAATGGACCTTCACCATCCTCTTTACCATCGAGCTGGTCCTCAGGCTCTACTGCCTCGAGCGGCCGCTCAATTATCTGAAGAGCTTCTACGGCACCGTCGACCTGATCGCCATCCTGCCGAGCTGGCTGGCGCTGCTGATCCCCGGGGCCCAGTCGCTGATCGTCATCCGCCTGCTGCGCAGCCTGCGCATCTTCCGGATACTGAGACTGATGGAATTTGTCGGCGAGGGACGCCTGTTGATCGACGCGCTGAAGCGCAGCGGCCACCAGATCTTCCTGTTCCTGTTCACGGTGTTCATGCTGGTGACCATCTTCGCCTCGATGATGTATCTGATCGAGCCGAGGGAGGCCGGCTTCACCAGCATTCCCGTAGCCATCTACTGGGCGGTGGTGACCCTGACCACGGTGGGCTACGGCGATATCTCGCCGGTGACGCCGCTTGGCCAGGCCATCAGCGTGGTGGTCATGTTGATCGGCTACTCGATCATCGCGGTCCCCACCGGGGTCTTCTCCGCCGAGGTAATCCGCTCGATTCGTGCCGATCGCTACTCCGACGAAGCCTGCCCAGGCTGCGGCCACGACCGCCACGAGCAGCGTGCCAAGTACTGCCTGATCTGTGGCACCTGGCTCGACGAGGACACCCCCGACCCCAACGCACCGAAGGAAGAACCTGAAGAGGAACCGGAGGACGACGGCGGCGGGGAAGAAAAGGCCAAGCGCGAAGATGACGACGATGATGGCGACGATGGCGTCAGCAATCCCGACCGCAGCGGCCCCTCTGTCTAAGGCCCTGGCCGCAACGGGCCCTCTGTCCAAGGCCCTGGCCGCAGCGGGCCCCTGTCCAGGGCGGGGGGTTCAGGAGAGCGAGCCAGGGACGGGACCGGTCGAAACATCGTGGCGGCATGCGCCAGTCGCCTTGCTGACAATGCGCCGCATGCTTTCGCTGATTTGCGTCGAGTGCTACTCCTGGAAGGGCGAGATATCGCCGCGCCCTTCGCGCACGATGACCGGCGGCATGTCGCGCAGATCGATCACGCTGGTCGGCTCCAGCTGACAGGCGCCACCGTCGATCACCAGATCCAGGTGCGCACCGAAGCGATCGCGAATCTCTTCGGGGTCGGTCATCGGCAACGCCTCCCCCACCGGAATCAGGGTCACGCTCATCAGCGGCTCGCCCAGGCGTTCAAGCAGGGCACGCGAGATCTCGTGGTCCGGCACCCGAACGCCGATGGAGCGGCGCTTGGGATGCAGCAGCAGCCGGGGCACCTCGGTGGTGGCGTGCAGGATAAAGGTGTAGGCGCCTGGGGTGTGGGCCTTGAGCAGGCGGAAGACGGCGTTGTCCACCTTGGCGTAGGTGCCGATCTCCGACAGGTCCGAGCACACCAGGGTGAAGTTGTGCTTGTCGTCCAGCGACCTGAGCCACTTGATCTTCTCGATGGCCTTCTTGTCCCCCAGGTGGCAGCCCAGGGCGTAGCCCGAGTCGGTCGGATAGGCCACCACTCCGCCCTTGTGGATGATCTCGACCGCGCGGTCGATCAGGCGCTTCTGGGGGTTGTCGGGGTGAATCTGAAAGTACTGGGTCATGTTGCCTCCCTGGCGAACAAACGGGCAAAAGAAGTTGGCGAAGAAAGCACGAGGCGCAGCGCGGGCCTTCCCTCTCAGACTAGACCGAATGGGCGGCGTTCTTGTCTTCCGGGCTCTTGTCTTCCGGGCTCTTGTCTTCCGGGCTCTTGTCTTCAGGGCCTAGGGCGCGCGGGGTGTCATCGTCCACGCTCTCATTTATCGCGCCAGGGCCCGCCACGTCCGTACTCGCCGCGCTGGCGAACCAGGCGGCAAGGCGCGGATGGGCCCACACCGGCGCCACCGCGGTGCGCGGAATCGGACTCATGCTGCCCGGTGCCAGGTGTCCTCCCGGAAAGTGAAAGTCGCTGCCCAGCGATCCGTACAGGTCGCGCTCCATCAACTGTCGCGCCAGGTCCCGGGTGACATCCGGGTTCTGGAAGCCGCTGACCAGCTCCGCCGCCTGGCCCCCCGCCCGACAGAACTCATCGAGCAGCAGGCCGCGCTTGCGCCGGGTCAGCTTGTAGCGAAGGGGATGAGCCAGCACCGCCACGCCGCCGCTGTCGAGGATCCACTCCACCACCTCGGACAGGTAGGGCCAATGCGACTTCACGTCACCGATCTTGCCGTTGCCAAGATACTTGCTGAAGGCCCCGGACAGATCCGCCACCAGCCCTTCTGCCACCATCACGTGGGCGAAGTCGGGGCGATTGAGCGGCCGGTCGCTGCCGGCCCAGGCACGCGCCTTGGCCAGCCCGTCGCTCAGGCCGATGCGCTCGAGTCGCCGGGCAATGGTCTCGGCACGCTTCTCGCGGGCGATGGCCTGCTCGGCAAGGCCGGCCTCCAGCATGGCCCCCGGCCCCGACGGCAACAGCCCGACCACATGGATATTGAGTCCCCGCCACTGACAGGACAGTTCGCTGGCGGGCAGCACCGACAGCCCAAGCTCGCGGGCGCGAAGGTCGGCCTCGGCGACTCCCTCGAGGCTGTCATGGTCGGTCAGGGCGATATGCGAAAGCCCCTTGGCGTGGCACAGCGTCACCAGTTCCGACGGCGCAAGAGCGCCGTCGGAAGCGGTCGAGTGCATATGCAGATCGATGGCGAGGGCCGTGCCCTCGAAGGACTCAGGAAGGGCTGGCATGGGACAGGAAACTGGCTCCTCGACATGACGCCGGGCGGCGACTTTGACAGAATATGGCCTCCATGGTGCGCGTGGCGCCTGCCGCGGTCAATGCTGGTCGCGTCGCGCATGCGCCTCCCCGAGCCGGGTGATCGTCATCCAGGATGCCGTAGAGCGGCATCCGACCGCCCGGCGAGTCTGCCCGGGCCAACGTCAACCGGGCCCTATCGAGGAACTATCGATGCTCTACGCGATCATCAGCGAAGATGTGGACAACAGCCTGGAACGTCGACTGGCCGCCCGGCCCGACCACCTGGCTCGACTCGAGGCCCTGCGCGATGAGGGACGCCTGGTGCTGGCCGGACCGCACCCGGCGGTGGACAGCGAAAATCCCGGAGACGCCGGCTTCAGCGGAAGCCTGGTGGTCGCCGAGTTCGACGACCTGGCCAGCGCCCAGGCCTGGGCCGATGCCGACCCCTACATGATCGCCGGCGTCTACGCGTCGGTCACCGTCAAGCCGTTCAAGAAGGTCCTGCCCTGAGGCGAGCCGAGTGCCTGCCCCGCGCACCTGGCGGGATCGCGGGCACCCAGCTTCTGGCACCTGTTCGTGGACAGGCGATGTCCTGGCTGCCGTTCACGAACAGCCTGTTTGCACAGGTCTTGTTCACAGCCTGCTTGTTCACAGCCTGCTTGTTCACAGAGTCTGTGGAAAAGTCTGTTGAAACGCCGCGGACGCATTGCTGTAACCCTGTTGCCACGCCCTCGACAACAGAGTGATCAATTCTTGACCAGCCCCGCCAGCCGGAAATCTTCGACGTGACATCATCTCCAGATGGCCTCCCCGCCCTGACCGCCGCCACTACCGCCGAACTGGACTGGCGCGAGGACGACAGCGGAATCAGCCCTCACTCCCGTGCCTTCGACGATGTGTACTTCTCGCGCCACGACGGTCGCGCCGAGACCGAGCACGTGTTTATCGCCGCCAACCGGCTGCCCCAGCGCTTTGCCGCCTGGCACGAGCAGCGCCCCTTCGTGATCGGTGAAACGGGCTTCGGCACCGGGCTCAACGTGCTGTGCGCCTGGCACAGCTTCGAGGCGCTGGCGCCCCCCCGGGCGCGGCTGCACATCGTCTCCACCGAGCGCTATCCCATGAGCGCCGAGGATCTGACTCGGGCCCTGGCAGGCCAGCCGGATCTGGCCGACAAGGCGGCGGCGTTGATTCGCCAATGGCCGGCGGCGGTCACCGGGGTGCATCGACTGGTGCTGTCGCCCCGGGTCATTCTCGATCTGCACCTGGGTGACAGCAGCGAACGCCTTGCGCTGCTCGACGGCCTGGTGGACGCCTGGTTCCTCGACGGCTTCGCCCCGTCGAAGAATCCCGAGATGTGGCAGCCTGCACTGTTCGCCGCGATGGCGGCGCACTCCCGTCCTGGCGCCACCTTCGCTACTTTCACCTGCGCCGGTATCGTCAAGCGCGGGCTCAAGGCCGCCGGTTTCACCTGGCGCAAGGTACCGGGCCACGGACGCAAGCGCGAGATGCTCGCCGGCGAGATCGACACGCCTCCCGACGATACCGGCAGACGTCACACCCCCTGGTTTCGTCCCCCTGAGGCGCGGCCCTGTCGGCGCGTGGCCATTGTCGGCGCGGGCATCGCCGGCTGCAGCGCCGCCGAGGCGCTGGCCCGACGTGGTGTCGAGGTCACCCTGATCGACGCTTCGCGACCCGGCAGCGGGGGCTCCGGCAATGTCCAGGGCGCGCTATACGTGAAGCTCGCCGCCGACACCAACCACCAGAGCCGGGTCTATCTGGGCGGGCTGCTCTACAGCCAGCGCTGGCTCGCCCGGCTCGACCCCGAGCAGCGCCTGTGGTCGCCCTGTGGCGTGCTGCAACTCGGTGCCAACGAGCGCGAGGCCCGTCGTCAGCGACGCTTTCTCGATCACCACGGCCTTCCCCACACTGTGGTGCGTGGCATCGACGCCGACGAGGCCTCCAGCCTCGCCGGGCTCTCGCTGCCCCACGGCGGCCTTTACTATCCGCTGGCAGGCTGGGCCAGGCCGCGCGAGCTGTGCGAGCAGCTCGCCCGCACGCCAGGGGTGACCTTCGTCCAGGCCAGCATCGACAGCATCGAGCCTCTGGAGGACGGCGGCTGGCGTCTTGTCGGCAGCCACGCCCTGAAGGGCGATCACTCCAGCGTCGCCATCGAGGTGGATCAGGTCATCGTCGCCGCCGCCTATCGCTCGGCTGACTTCAGCCAGGTCACTGGCCTGCCGCTGCAGGCGGTACGCGGCCAGGTCAGCCGCGCGCCCCTGGCGCTCGAGGCCCCGGCGCCGAAGCGAGTGGTCTGCGCCGGTGGCTACGTGGCACCGCCGCTGGATGGCGTGCTGACCTTCGGCGCGACCTTTGCCCCGGGGCGTAGCGACAACGACACCCTCGACGAAGACCACCAGGCCAACCTGGAGGAACTCGACAGAACCCTGCCGGGCTACCTCGACCAGCTGCGCCAAGCCGGCCACCCGCTGGCGCTCGAGACTCTCGACGGTCGTGGCGGTGTGCGCTGCGCAAGCCCCGACAAGACGCCCTACGCTGGCCCGCTACCCGATCAGCCGGCATGGCTTCGCGACTACGCGGTGCTGGCCAAGGACGCCACCCGGGTGCCGGACGTCGCGGGCAGCCACCATCCCGGCCTATGGATCAGCGCCGCCCACGGCTCACGGGGGCTGGCCAGCGCGCCGCTGTGCGCCGAACTGCTGGCCTCGCGGATCTGCGATGAACCGCTGCCGCTGGAAGCCCCCCTGGCCGACCACCTGCACCCGGGGCGGCGGCTGATCCGCGATATCGTCCAGGGCAAGCGCCAGGGCTGACTCCAGGATGAGCACCAAGGCTTGCTCCAGGGCTGGACGCAAGCAGCAACGCCCAGACGCCGACGGCCCGCCTTGAAGGCGGGCCGTCGTCTTTTTCACCCGCCGCAGCAAGCGTCTGGTGGCCGGGGGCATCGGCAGATCAGATGTCTCCTTCTTCCTCGTCATCTGCGATGTCTCTGCCAAAGGATCGCCACTGGGCCAGGGTCAGCACCTCGGTGCTCTCGGTCTCCAGATCGTGGGCGATGATCAGCTCCGAGCGCTCGAGCTGGCCCTTGAGCTCCTTGACCCAGCCATTCATGCCCTCTCCGGTGTCGGTGGTGTCGTAGCCCTGACGGGTGACGAAGCTTTCCAGCAGGGCGTCCAGCGTCTCCCCGGGCAACATGCGATAGGGTACTTCGACGAAACGGCTCATGCTTGCTCCTCCGAACTCTCGGATTCCCACTCGTTAAGGCGCGCGAGGAAGGTCGCCTCGTCGATCACCTCGACCCCCGCCTGCTCGGCCTTGGCCAGTTTGCTGCCGGCACCGGGGCCGGCCACCAGGCAATGGGTCTTCTTCGACACGCTGCCGGCCACCTTGGCGCCCAGCGCCTGCAGGCGCGCCTTGCCCTCGTCCCTTGTCATGGTCTCCAGAGTACCGGTGAGCACCCAGGTCTGGCCTTCCAATGGCGTGGGGCGCTCGCCGACGTCGACCTCGTCCCAGTGCACCCCGGCGGCGATCAACGCCTCCAGCGTTTCGAGGTTGTGCGCCTGGTGGAAGAAGGTGGCGATATGGGCGGCCACCACCGGCCCCACGTCGTCCACCGCCTCCAGCGTCTCACGGTCGGCCTGCTTGAGGGCATCGAGGTTGCCGAAGTGGCTAGCCAGGTTGGCCGCGGTGGCCTCGCCGACCTCGCGGATACCCAGGGCGTAGATAAAGCGTGCCAGGGTGGTGGCCTTGGCCCTTTCCAGCGCCTCGACCAGATTGCTGGCCGACTTCTCGGCCATGCGCGGCAATTCTGCCAGCCGTTCGGCGGACAGGCTGAACAGGTCCGCCGGGGTCTTGACCCAGTCACGCTCGACCAGGGCATCGATCAGCTTGACGCCGAGGCCGTCGATGTCCATCGCCCGGCGCGAGGCGAAGTGCTTGAGCGCCTCCTTGCGCTGGGCGGCGCATACCAGCCCGCCGGAGCAGCGTGCCACCACCTCGCCCTCGATCCGCTCTATCTCGGACTCGCACACCGGGCAGCGCTCGGGGAAGACGATATCCTGGCCTTCGCCTGCCGCCTCGACCACCCTGACCACCTGGGGGATCACGTCGCCGGCGCGGCGAATGGCGACCCGGTCGCCGATGCGCACGCCAAGCCTCGCGATCTCGTCGGCGTTGTGCAGGGTGGCGTTGGACACCGTCACCCCGGCCACGCTGACCGGGTCAAGCCGTGCCACCGGGGTGATCGCCCCGGTGCGCCCCACCTGAAATTCCACGTCGGTGAGGGTCGTGGTCTGCTCCTGAGCCGGGAACTTGAAGGCGATGGCCCAGCGCGGCGCCCGCGAAACGAAGCCCAGCTCGCGCTGCAGGCGTAGCTCGTCGACCTTGATCACCACCCCGTCGATATCGACGTCCAGGCGCTCACGACGCTCCCCCAGGCGGCGGCAGTAGTCGATCACACCGTCCGCCCCCTTGACCACTTCGAGCTCGCGACTGACCGGCAGGCCGACCTCGGCCACCCGCTGCATCAGTTCGCTATGGGTGCTTGCGCCTCCATCGGGCTCAAGGCGCGCTACCTGGTAGCCACGGAATTCGAGTGGCCGCGTGGCGGTCACCCTGGGGTCGAGCTGGCGCAGGCTGCCGGCGGCGGCATTACGAGGATTGGCGAAGACCTTGCTGCCCTGCTCACGGGCACGCTCGTTCATCGCCTCGAACTCCTGGTGACGCATGATGACCTCGCCGCGCACCTCCATCAGCGTCGGCGGCGTCTCGCCCCGTAGCCGCAGCGGAATGGACTTCAGCGTCTTCAGATTGGACAGGATGCCCTCGCCGGTACGGCCGTCGCCACGTGTGGCACCGCTGACCAGCACACCGTCTTCGTAGACCAGCGAGACCGCGGCGCCGTCGAACTTGGGCTCACAACTGAAGAACAGCGCCTCGGCGTCCAGTTCCATACGCTCGGCCACCCGCTTGACGAAGGCTCGTATCTCATCGTCATCGAAGGCGTTGTCCAGCGACAGCATGGGCAGCGCGTGGGTCACCTCGGGGAAGCCGTCGGCGGGCTTGGCACCGACCCGCTGGGTCGGCGAGTCGGGGCTCGCAAGCTCGGGATGGGCCTGTTCGAGCTCCGTCAGCCGACGCAGCAGCCGGTCGTACTCGGCGTCGGGCAGGCGCGGGTCGTCGAGCACGTGATAGCGGTAGTTGGCGTCATCGAGTTCGGTGCGAAGCCGCGCGACCTCGTCACGGGTCGAAGCATCGGTGGTCATGTAAACCCTTGTCCTGGCGAAGTGCGAAGTGCTGATGATCGGCCATTCTACCCCATGCCCGCCGGGAGAAAACCGCCAGACATCACCGCCCCCGACAGGCAAGCCCGGTCCGCCCCATCAAGACACAGAAGGCAAACGCAGACGGCCCCGTGTCTCCACGGGGCCGTCGCGTACCAGGCAGCGCCTGCGCGGTCAGTTCACCTGATAACGATGCAGGCGGTGGCGGCGCTCGAACTCCTGCACCCGCTGGCGGGCAAACTCCACGGTCTGGGCGGTCATCACGCTGTGATTCTCGTCCTTCAGCTCACCCCCCATATGGCGCACGATCACCATCGCGGTCTCGACCATGGCCTCGAAGGCCGCCGAGCTGTCCTTGGCGCTGGGCAGCGGCATCAGCAGGGTGATGCCAGGTGTGGTGAAGTCGTCCATGGCTTCGATCGGGAAGGTCCCGGGCTTGAGCACGTTGACCATGGAGAACTGCAGGGCGCTGCCCTCATCCTCGGTCTCGAAGCGATGGAAGATGCCCATGTCTCGGCTGTAGCGCAAACCGCAGGCCATCATCAGCTCCAGCAGGGTCGTGCCAGGGAAGCCGTCCTCGTCACGGGACATCACGCTGATGACGATGATTTCCTCGGCATTGCTCAGGCTGTCACGGGCATGCTCGGCGTTGACGTCGTGGCGCAGGGCCTTCTCGAGCACCGGATGGGTGCGCACCCTGGAGTCTTCGACATTGGCGTCCGCTGCTTCGTTAAATGCGGCTTCGTCATACGCGGCTTCGTCGTACGTGGCATCGTCGAACGAGGCTTCGTCTTCCATCGACGAGGCGCCACGCTGATCGGCAGCGGCCTGCCTGGCAAGCAAGGCTTCCTGACGGCGGCGCTCGGCCTCCTGAGCGGCCTGCTCCTGACGCAGCCCTTCTTCCTGCTGCCGCTGACGCTGCTGTTCGGCCTGATGCTGTGCCTGTTCGGCCTGCCGGCGAGCTTCTTCCTCGGCCTTGAGCTTGGCTTGTTCGGCCTTCTGCTCGGCCTTGAGTCGTGCCTTCTCGGCTCTTTCCTCCTCACGCTTCTCGCGTTCGATACGCTTCTGTTCCCGGCGTTCTCCCAGCGACTTCTGCAGCGAAGCGCCAAAACGATGCACGGAGGACCCCATGCGACGAGAGCGATCCTTCAACGAATCTCCCATCCCCTCGAAGTCCACCAGACGATACTGATCCTCGTCGAATTCCTCGTGGTCCTGTGGGTCCGCCGCCAGAGACGGCATGGCAGCGTCGCCGGGCTCGCTGGCGACGTCATCGTCACGACGCGCGCTCAAGCTGGGCTCGCGGCGCCCATCACCCGCGTCGGCGACATCGTCACGCACCGCGTGTTCGTCCTGGGCAGTCTTGCCGGTGGAGGCGTCAGCGTCCACCGGAGCGTCCATCGTCGTCTCGCTGGTGGCCCTTGGCTCCTCGCGGCTGTCGGCCGCCATGGGCTCGTCTGACAGGGAGGACTGCTCGGCCACTTCTTCAGCGTTTTCAGCGTTCGGGGCCTGCGCGGGCGCTTGATCGACCCGCACCGACGGCTCTGCCTGTGCTGGAGTCGGTTCTGCCTGTGCTGGAGTCGGTTCTGCCTCGGCGGGCGCTTGTTCTGCACCCTCTTCTACACCCTCTGCCTGGGTGGGCTGCTCGGCCCGGGCTGCAGGTGCCGGCTGACTGGCTCGCGGGGCAACGGTGTCCGCCGGCCGGTCATTGGTCGACGATCCATCGGCGCGCTGGCTGTCCCCAGCCTCCTGAGCGCGACTGGCCTGACTGGAGCGGAATTCGGACAACACCCGGGATGGCCCGGGGTGCTCCTGGCGCTGCAGCTTGGGCTTGGGCTGAACATTGGAGAAGTCCGCAGGCCTGACGACCCTGGCCCCTCCATTGGGCAGCTCCCAGTTGATTTCTTCCTGGCGCGCACGCTCCTCGGGGTCGTCCTCTACCGAGGCCACCTCCCGACGCTCTGGCGCGCTGGGTCCGGGGCTCGCCGCCATGGCGGGTTCCTGATCATGGCGACTGCCATGACCACTGCCATAGCCGCTTTCGTAGCTACCGTAGCCACTATCGAGGACGTCTCCCTGCACCTCATCAAGGCGGGGAGTGCGACGTTGGCGCTGGAGGCGACGCGCCCCATCGATAACGATGAGGGTCACCAGTGCCAGCCCCAGAATGATCAGCCACTCTCTTAGTTCCATGGGTCGTCATGCCTTTGCTAAGGCGCCATGCCTGATGGTTGTCCGTCAACAGCATAGCGTGATTGCGAAAAAAAGGGCCACTTTTTTTATTTGTCAAGCGCCGGATTTTCTCCGGTCTTCTCGACAGTGCCCTTCGCATTCGCCCTTCCAACTCCCTTTGCTTACCTTGCCATGCAGTATCATGGTCTTACTTGGTAACCCTATTATAACCACCTTTCAAGTGCATCATGCTTCTGCCAGCGCGGCCGCCTCGTCCACGCCCACCGAGACCAGTCGCGAGACGCCAGGTTCCTGCATCGTCACACCCATCAGTCGTTCACCGGCCTCCATGGCGATCTTGTTATGGGTGATATAGATGAACTGAACGCTCTCGGACATTTCCTTCACCAGCTTGGCATAGCGCCCGACATTGGCATCGTCCAGGGGCGCATCCACCTCGTCGAGCATACAGAACGGCGCCGGGTTCAACTGAAAGATGGCGAATACCATGGACAACGCCGTCAGTGCTTTTTCTCCCCCGGACAGCAAATGAATCGTGCTGTTCTTCTTGCCCGGAGGTCGCGCCATGATGGCCACCCCGGTTTCCAGCAAATCATCGCCTGTCAGGGTCAACCATGCGGTTCCACCACCGAAGACTCGCGGGAAAAGCGACTGCAGGCCGGCATTGACCCGCTCAAAGGTATCGCGGAATCGCATCCGCGTCTCCTGATCAATACGTCGGATCGCCTTGTCCAGGGTTTCGAGGGCCTCGTTCAGCTCGGCCTGCTGCGCTTCGAGATAGTCACGCCGCTCGGCCTGCTGCTCGTACTCCTCGATGGCGGCCAGGTTGATCGCCCCCAGCCGGCGAATCTTCTCGCCCAGCTCCTCCAGCCGGGTCTGCCAGGCGGACTCGGTGGCATTGGGGTCCAGCCCTTGTGTCAGAGCCTCGGCATCGTGGCCAAGTTCCCTGAGCTGCTCATCCTGGGTCTCGGCCTTCAACGCCAATGCCTGAACCTGCATACGCGCCTCCTGCAGACGCTCGCGCACGCCATCGAGATTTCGCTCGTGGCTCTGCCGCGCCTGCTCGTCGTCGCGCAGGCGCTCGACCAGCGCCGCCGCCCGTGCCCGCGACTCATTGAGCTGGCGCTCCTCCTGCTCGCGCCGGTGCAACAGCTCATCGAGACGCTCGCGACGTTCCTCATCCGGCTCATGCAGCCCCTCACGCGCTTCCTCGAGTTCGGCCACCCGCTCCTCCAGGCGTGAGCGGGTATCCCCCGCGCGCCCCTGCTGCTCGGCCAGGCCAGCACGCTCGGTGGTCAACCGCTGGTGCTCCAGGGTGAGCTGCTGGGAGCGCTCGCTCAGCGGACGCTGGCGGGTACGCAGCGAGGCCAGCCGTTCGCGCGCCTGGGTGCGCTCGCGCTCGAGACGCTCGCGTACCTCAGCGCCCTCTTCCAGCCGAGCCATGGCGCTCTGCCACTGCTCGCGCATTTCCTCGATGGCCAGCCGCGCTTCCTCGTCGGCTTCGGCCAGGCCCTCGAGCTCCTCGTGGATCTCGGCGCCGCGACTGGACAGATGCTCAAGCCGGCTGGCCAGACCATTGTCCTGGACCGCCAGTTGCTGACGCGCCTGATCCAGCTCACGCTCCGACAGCCGCAGTTGCTCGAGCCCCTGCTCGGCCTGATCGACCAGCGCCTGGGCACCTTCGCGGGCCTGCTCGACGGACGCCAGCCGCTGTTCCTGCTCTGCCAGGGCGGCACTTGCCTCGTCCAGCCGGGCACGGCTCACCAGCAACGCATCCGGCCCATCTCCCTCGCCCCGCTGGCGCGCCCAACCAGGGCCTAGCCACAGGCCGTCGGC
>NZ_JAMXRY010000022.1:0-82706 GCF_024124525.1 Halomonas sp. OfavH-34-E
GCCACCCCGGCCAGCAGCACGGCGGCTAGACCGGCCAGGCTCAGGTAGGTCTCGGCTCGCTCCAGCGCCGAGCCCAGCCGCGGCCGGTCCTCGCGCACGTCACGTACCTCGACGCCGTCGGCGCGCAGGCGAGCGAGCCAGGGCGACAGCGTCTCCACCGCCTGGGGCGAGCCGGCGGCAAGGATCTCGAACTCGATGCGCGAACCGGGCTGGATCAGCCCGGTCGCCTCGACGTCGTCGACGTGCATCATCACCCGCGGGTTGAAACTGCCGAAGCCGGCAGACTGGTCGGCCTCCCGCTCGATCCAGCCGGTCACCTGGAACTCGCCCCTGCCCAGCGTCAGATTATCGCCGAGTTCGATGTCCAGCAGCGTCTCGAGCCTCGGCGCCAGCCACACCTCGCCTGGCGCAGGGCCACTGGCGAGCTCCTCGACACCGGCGCCCTGGTCGACCCGGGACACGCCGTAGAGTGGATAGTCTTCGTCCACCGCCTTGATGCTGACCGGCTGAAAGGCGCCATCGCGACTGGCCATGGAGACCAGGTCGACCTGGTCGCTCAGGCGCATGCCGGCGCCTTCCAGACGCTCCCGGATCTCCAGAGCGAAGGGATCGGACTGCTCCAGCACCACATCGCCGCCCATCATCTGACTGGCCTGACGGGTCAGACCACGTTCCAGCCGGTCGAGAAAGAACCCCATCATGGTCGAGGCGGCCACCGCCAGGGTCAGCGCCACCAGCAAGGCGCGTACATCACCCGCACGAAGATCGCGCCGCAGAGAGCGCGCCGCCATCACCAGCTGACGTCCCAATTGGCCCTTCGCCGTGACGCTTCGCTCACTCATGCCGAGGCCTCCCGCTGGGCGTCTGGCGCCTCGGCTGGAAGCTTGGATGTCACCTCGGTGAGCTGGCCGTCGGCCAGGCGCAGACACCGATCGCAGCGCCTCGCCAGAGCGTGGTCGTGGGTAACCAGCACCAGGGTGGTGCCCTCGGAACGGTTGAGCTCGAACAGGGTCTGAATGATGCGCTCCCCGGTGTCCGGGTCGAGATTGCCGGTCGGTTCATCGGCAAACACCAGCTCGGGGCCGGTGACAAAGGCCCGCGCCAGCGCCACCCGTTGCTGTTCGCCGCCGGACAGCTGCTTGGGCAGGTGATCCAGGCGTTCGCCCAACCCCACTCGACCGAGCCAGTCGGTGGCACGGGCCTCACGGTTGGCAAGGGTCGACAGCTCGGTCGGCAGCAGCACGTTTTCCAGCGCTGTCAGGGTCGGCAGCAACTGGAAGTTCTGAAACACGAAGCCCACTCGGGTGTTTCTCAGCGCCGCGCGACCGTCCTCGTCGAGCTCGGCAAGCGATGTACCGAACATCGCAAGCTCGCCGGCACTGGGCGTATCGAGACCGGCCAGCAGCGCCAGCAGGGTCGACTTGCCGGCACCGCTCTGGCCGAGGATGGCGACGCTCTCGCCGGACTGTACGTCGAGCTCAAGCTCGCGCAGGATGGTCAGTTCCCGCGTTCCGCTGGCGACCCGCTTGGACAGGCCTCGCGCGCGCAGCACGGTGGTCGGGACGGTATTCTCGGAAGGAGACAGCGACATGGTGATGGCATTCCCTGGGACTTGGACGTTTGGGGCGGCACGGCGGTTTTTTTCTGGAGCCTCGCGCTTCGGCGCTGCTGATGCCACGACGTCAGGAAGACGAGCGCAGGATCGCCGGGCAACGCCCGCCAGGCGGATGCTGAAGACGCTGATGATGGCCTGCGTCTTGACCGCCCTTGTGCCGGGGTCGGTCTGGGCCCAGTCTGACACAGCCCCGCCGACCTTGCTGGTGGTGGGCGACAGCTTGAGCGCCGCCTACGGCATCGAACGGGACGCCGGCTGGGTGGCGTTGCTGGCCGAGCGAGTGGCGCACCGCGCCGAGGTGGTCAATGCCAGCATCAGCGGCGAAACCACCGGCGGGGGCGCCACCCGTCTCCCTGAACTCCTCCGACAGCACGACCCGGACATCGTTCTGCTGGAGCTGGGCGGCAATGACGGACTCAGGGGCCTTCCGCCGAGCCAGATGTCGGCAAACCTCGAAGGCATGATCGAAAAGAGCCAGGCCGCCGGCGCCCAGGTGCTGCTGCTGGGTATCGATATTCCCCCGAATTACGGCGACGCCTACCGTCAGGCCTTCACCGGGGTCTTTCGTGAACTGGCCGACACCCATGAGGTGCCGCTGGTACCCTTCCTGCTCGAAGGCGTGGCGCTGGACCCGGAGCTGATGCAGGACGACGGCATCCACCCCACCGCCGAGGCCCAGTCGAGGCTGCTCGACAACGTCTGGCCGAGCCTTGCGCCCCTGCTGGACGAGACCGAGACGCCGGGGACCGAGGCGGTGTCGACCCAACCCTCCAGCCAGAAAGACAGCAAAGAACGCAGCGAGCAAGCGAGCGCCTCCTGAGGCGCTCCGCGGGCCCCTAAGAGGAGGATGGCTCGACGTGAGCCGGCGCCTTCTGCCACTGCTGCAGCCCAAGCCCCAGCAGGATCAGCACCAGTCCGATCAGGGTCGAGGGGAGTATCGGCTCGCCCACCACCAGGTAGAGCAGCATCAGCGACACCGGCGGTGACAGAAAGATCAGGTTGGAGACCTTGGCGGTGCGCGACACCCGCTGCATCGCCGCCTGCCATAGCACAAAAGCGACACCCATCTCGAACAGTCCGACATAGATGCCCGCGCCCAGGGCGGCACTGCCGTGCCACTGAAAGCCTGGCCCCAGCACCATCAGCAGCGTCAGCACCGGCACCCCGACGCTGAAGTTCTGCCACTGGGCGACCAGCGGAGGACGCCGGTCGCGGGCATTGAACAGCCAGTACAACGCCCAGATCAGCGTCGACACCAGCGCCAGTGCGACGCCCAGAGGATCGGCGAAGGCCACGTCAAAAACCTGGCCGCGGGTGGCGATGACCCAGACCCCGGCGTAGGCCACCAGGCCGGCCACCACGTCCATCGGCGTCAACCGCTGCTTGAGGATCGGCACCGCCAGCAGCGCCATGGCCAGCGCCCAGGTGTAGTTGAGCGCCATGGCCTCCTGTCCGGGCAACCGGTCATAGGCCGCAAACAGCACAAGGTAGTAGGCCACCGGGTTCATCAGCCCGGCCCACACAGCGGTGCGCCAGCCGCGACGAAGTGCCTGATGCAGCTGTCCGCGCCGCAGCATCAGCACGCTCATCAGCGCCCAGGACACCAGCGCCGCCAGCCACATCAGCTCCAGCGGGCTCATATGGGCAAGCGCCAGCTTGAAGGCGGTGGCCACCGTGGACCACAACGCCACGGCGCCAAGGCCGAAGGCCATGGCCTGTCGATCAGTTGTCATGACATTCCCTGGGGTAAAGATGAGGACAAGGATGAGGGCAAGGAGCAGCGGGCCATGGCCACGCCAATCAGCGACGCGGTCAATCAGGATGACGCCATCGAGCCCGCGTTCAGACCGTCAACACAGGATGACCATCGGCAACATTCAACGGTCCAGATGGCCCAGATCGCGCTCGGGAGCGATGCCGTCGCGGACCCGTTGCTTGAGCGTCTTGACGTCGGGAAAGCCGCCATCTCGCTTGCGCTCCCACAGCGTCTCGTCATCCAGCCGGATCTCGAAATGTCCGCCGTGGGAAGGCACCAGCGTCACCTCCTCGAGATCCTCGCCGAAGGTCGAGAGCAGCTCCTGGGCATACCAGCCACTACGCAAGAGCCACTGACATTGCGTACAGTAGATAATCCGAATGCGTGCCACGTTCAGCCTCCCTGTTCCAGCACGTAGGTGGAAACACCGGCGACGCGCTGCAAGGCAGCGTGTACACCGTATTCCCTCAAACCTCGATCATAACAGTCAGGACAGCCTCCATGGCCAGTGGCGAAACCCAGACGCGACTTTACGAGTGGCTCACCGGCGACGAGGACAGTCGCCTGTGCAAGGACATCCCGGACAGCGCCTGCGATGAGCAGCCGCGCAACTTCTTCCTGCATCTGCTGGCGTCGCTCGGCAACAAGCTCGCCGACGAGCTCTCCAGCGCTCGTCTGGTCCTGCCCTGGCTACTGGGTGCCATCGGCGCGCCGACCTGGATGGTCGGCCTGCTGGTGCCGATTCGCGAGGCCGGCGCCCTGCTGCCCCAACTGTTCGTGGCCGGTTTTATCCGCCTGAAACCCCGGCGCAAGGGCGTCTGGATGGTCGGTGGATTGCTCCAGGCGCTGGCCGCCGCGGCGCTGTCGGTTCTTGCCCTGATCGGTTCCGGCGGTGTTGGCGGCGGCCTGGTACTGCTGGCCCTGGTCGCCCTGTCGCTGGCCCGGGGGCTGTCGTCCATCGCCACCAAGGACGTGCTCGGCAAGACCATCTCCAAGCAACGTCGCGGGACCCTGATGGGCTGGAGCGGCAGCGTGGCGGGCGCCGTGACCCTGGCCGCCGGTGCGGTGCTGGTGCTGTTCGACGACCGCCCCGGTGAGCTCGCCCTGGCGGTGCTGCTTGGCGTGGCGGCGCTGGGATGGACCCTCAATGCGCTTTGCGCCGCCGCCATCGAAGAAGCGGAAGGCGCCACCGACGGCGGCGCCAACGCCTGGGATTCGGTCAAGACCGGCCTCGCCCTGATGCGCGACGACGCCGCCTTTCGTAACTTCAACCTGACCCGCGCTCTGTTGCTGTCCAGCGCCCTGGCGTTGCCCTATGTCGCGCTGATGGCCCAGGACAACGGCGGTACTGAACTTGGCGGACTGGGACTTCTGATCGTGGTATCCGGGGTCGCCGGCATGGTCGCCAGCCCCATCTGGGGCAAGCGTTCGGATGCCTCCAGCAAAACGGTGATGCGCGACGGTGCCATCGGTACCACCCTGTGCTGCCTGCTGGGGGCATCGCTGGCCTGGTTGCCCGAGTCGATGAGCGCAAGTGTCTGGCCCTACGCCCTGGTCTACGCGCTGCTGGTCATCGTCCACTCGGGCATTCGCCTCGGTCGCAAGACCTACATCGTCGACATGGCCGGCGCCGACAATCGTGCCCTCTATGTGGCCCTGTCCAACACCATCACTGGCGTGCTGATGCTGATCGTCGGCGCCGTGATCGGTGCTCTGGCGCAATGGCTCGGCGCCGGCCCGCTGTTGCTGGTGCTGGCCGCCACCGCCGCCCTGGCCGCCCTCAGCGCATTGCGCCTGCCGGAGGTAGAGTGACGCAAGGGCAGCAAAAGAGGTTAGCGGACCATTGATTTAATCTCGCCGCCTGGCCATGCTTAGCATCAAATTTTGCCGATTAGAGCCATCATTACATCCCGAGGTTGCGCACAAACCGTCTACGAGAGACTACCGGTTTGGTGCACATCCTGGCCCCTGAATCCCCGGCCCCTGATTACCAGGCAACAAGGGTGTAACGCCAAGCCCGCAACAGGACGTCCCATGACACGACCGAACATGATCGCCCCGGAACTGCTCGAACGCATCGTCAACGCCTCGGAAGACGGGATCGTGGTGGCCGAGAAGGAAGGCGACGAGCATATCCTGATCTACGTGAATCAGGGCTTCGAGCGCCTGACCGGCTACAGCGCGGACGAGATCCTCTACCGCGACTGCCGCTTCCTGCAGAACGACGATACCGACCAGCCGGCCCTCGACGTCGTGCGCAAGGCCTTGAAGGAGTTGCGCCCCTGCCGCGAAGTTCTGCGCAACTACAGGAAGGACGGCACCCTGTTCTACAACGAGCTGTCACTGACCCCGGTGTTGGACGAAAGTGACGAGCTGGTCTACTTCATCGGCGTCCAGAAGGACGTCAGCGAACGTGTGGCCAACCTGGCCGAGATCGATCGCCTGCGTGACGGCGCCGACAGCGCCTGAGCCAGTCCACGCCTCCCTCTTGCACTTTTCTCGATTCCCGCTTATATAGCCAACAGAGTCCTCGGATTCTGTTGGCGCTTCCCGCCGTCGGAAGCATGGTGTGACAAGACGCGCTTCGGCGCTCTGGCCATGGGAGATTTCACATGAGCCGTGATTCCCTTCTCGATGATGCCTACCTCGACCTCTCTGATCAGGAGGCGGTCAACGACGAGGACTATTCCCGCAGTCGTCCTTCCAACCGTGCTGACACCCTGCGCGCCCGCCGACGAGTGGAAGCCCTGCTCGAGGAACGTCGCCTGCGCCAGGCCATCGATGACGACTGGGGCTATGACGAGGAAGAGGAAGAAGAGGAATAGCACCCAGCGCCACCTGTCTTTCCCGGGGCGGTCGGTGCATCGCCCCCGCCCTTCGCTCTCGCCTGGCGAATCCCCTCACCTTGTGTGAGGCGACCCTCGATCTCGCCACACGGCTGGCGTTTGCGCGCCTCCGGCTCTATCATCTGTGACCAGCTTTTTTTCCGCGAACCCCAGTGGAAACGCGGCATCGTCCACGTCTGGCTATGCTGTCGACGCCCAGGGCGTCCGTCAGCGCCGGTGGTGATCGTTTCCCCAACACTAGCGAGTTCCCATGGCGCAATACGTCTACACCATGAACCGGGTGGGCAAGGTCGTGCCCCCCAAGAAGCAGATCCTCAAGGACATCTCCCTGTCCTTCTTCCCCGGGGCCAAGATCGGCGTGCTCGGTCTCAACGGCGCCGGCAAGTCCACCCTTCTGCGGATCATGGCCGGCGTGGACACCGAGATCGAAGGCGAGGCACGGCCGATGCCGGGCCTCAACGTGGGCTACCTGCCCCAGGAGCCCGAGCTCGACGACACCAAGAACGTGCGCGAGACCGTCGAGGAGGCACTGGGCGAGATCAAGGAAGCCCAGGCCAAGCTGGACGCCGTCTATGCGGCCTACGCCGAACCGGACGCCGACTTCGACGCGCTGGCCGCCGAACAGGCCAAGCTCGAGAACCTGATCGAGGCCGCCGACGCCCACAACCTGGAGCGCAAGCTGGAAGTCGCCGCCGAGGCACTGCGGCTGCCGCCCTGGGAGGCCAATGTCGGCCACCTGTCCGGTGGCGAACGTCGCCGCGTGGCGCTGTGCCGCCTGCTGCTGTCCAACCCGGACATGCTGCTGCTGGACGAGCCGACCAACCACCTGGACGCCGAGTCCGTGGCCTGGCTCGAGCGCTTCCTCCACGACTATTCCGGTACCGTGGTGGCCATCACCCACGACCGCTACTTCCTCGACAACGTGGCCGGCTGGATCCTCGAGCTCGACCGCGGCCAGGGCATCCCCTTCGAAGGCAACTACTCCCAGTGGCTGGAAGCCAAGGAGAAGCGCCTGGAGCAGGAAGCCAAGGCCGAGGCCTCGCGTCAGAAGGCGATCAAGCACGAGCTCGAGTGGGTTCGCTCCAACGCCAAGGGCCGTCAGGCCAAGAGCAAGGCACGCCTCAACCGCTTCGAGGAGATGCAGTCCGGCGACTTCCAGAAGCGCAACGAGACCAACGAGATCTACATTCCGCCGGGTCCGCGTCTGGGCGACAAGGTCATCGAATTCCACGGGGTGTCCAAGCGCTTCGACGACAAGCTGCTCTACGAGGACCTGAGCTTCACCATCCCCCAGGGTGCCATCGTCGGTATCGTCGGCGGCAACGGTGCCGGCAAGTCCACCCTGTTCAAGCTGATCCAGGGCAGCGAGAAGCCGGACGCCGGCGAAGTGGTGCTCGGCGAGACGGTGGACATCGCCTACGTCGAGCAGATGCGCGACGCCCTCGACGACAAGCAGACGGTGTGGGAAGCGGTGTCCGATGGACAGGATATCCTCAACATCAACGGCTACGAGGTCTCCTCACGGGCCTACGTCGGGCGTTTCAACTTCAAGGGCAATGACCAGCAGAAGTTCCTCAGGGACCTCTCCGGTGGTGAGCGCGGCCGCCTGCAGCTGGCCCAGACCCTGAAGCAGGGCGCCAACGTGCTGCTGCTCGACGAACCGTCCAACGACCTGGATATCGAGACCCTGCGTGCGCTGGAAGAGGCTCTGCTGGCCTTCCCCGGCTGCGCCATGGTGATCTCCCACGATCGCTGGTTCCTGGACCGCATCGCGACCCATATCCTGGCCTTCGAGGGCGAGTCCCACGTCGAGTTCTTCGCCGGCAACTACACCGAGTACGAAGCCGACCACAAGAAGCGCGTCGGTGACGACACGCCGCATCGGATGAAGTACAAGCGTATCGACGCCTGATACGACAAGCACTGCGCACTGCAACGACGCCACCGGCCCACGCCGGTGGCGTCGTCGTTTGTGCAGTTCCAGTCTTTCCGCTGCCGCCAGCGTTTACCGGCGTACTTGCATGACAGCACGCTTGAAGCGATAAGAGCCAGATGCGACGCATCTTGTCGTCGACATCGACCTATCCCATCCACCGCTACCTGACAGGGTCCCTGCCATGTCATCGCTGACCTTCCATCCGGTGCGGTTGATTCGCGCCTTTTATACCAGCATCGCCTACCTGCCGACCCTGGCAGCCCTGGTCTACGGTCTGCTCGGCCTGCTGGCGCTGGCCCCACCGATCAGCGACACCTCGCTGCCGGAGGTGATCCAGAAGCTCAGTCTCACCGCCCCGGGCAGCGCCCAGTCACTGCTGGCGGCGATGCTCGGCGGCATGATCTCGCTGATGGTGTTCAGCTTTTCCATGGTGATGTCGGTGCTGTCCCAGGCCGGCGGCAACTTTTCCCACAAGCTGGTATTCGGGCTGGTATCGGAGCGCGCCAATCAGTGGGTGCTCGGCCACTACCTGGGCACCATCCTGTTCATCCTGATTCTATTGATCGTGCCGGAGGTCGACGACGGCGAAGCCGCCTGGCGTTCGCTCGCCATCTATCTGGCCTGTGCCATGGTGCTGCACTGCCTGGCGCTGTTCGTCTATTTCATCCACAACGCCTCCCAGTCGATCCAGATCGACGCCGTGATCTCCGGGCTCCATGACACCACCCTGGCCAGCATGCAGCGTCTGCACGACAAGGAAACCGATGACCATTGGCGCTACCTGCCCTCGGCTGCACCGCCGAGCGCCCAGTGTCACGAGATCCATGCGCGCATGGCGGGCTATGTGCAGAACGCCAACCTCGAGCGACTGGCGGAGCTTGCCGAGCGCATCGGTGGCGTGCTGCATCTGCAGTTTCGCTTCGGCGACTACGTGGTGGAGGGGCTGCCCATCGCTATCCTGGAATGCGAGGACACGCCCAACGAGGAGTGGTGCGACGAGGTGCTCTCCACCCTCACCTATCTCGACGGTGAATCCATCGACGAGCACTTCGTCCACGGACTGACCCAGATGATGGAAGTGGCGATCAAGGCGCTGTCGCCGGGGATCAACGACCCCGGCACCGCCAGGCTGTGCCTGCACCGGATGACCGATCTGCTGTGCCGCTACCTCAAGTGGCAGCCGGCCAACACCATGGTCGACGGTGACGGCAAGCGCCGTGTGACCTGGCCGGTGGAACGCTACGACAGCCTGCTGCACCGCCTGTTCGTGCCGATCCTGTCCTACGGCGCCGAGGACCAGAGCACCCTGCTGGGTTTGCTCAAGTCGCTCAAGACCCAGTCACTGTTCGCCGGGGAACACCAGCTCCCCAGCATTCAGCGGATGGCTCAGCGGGTCGGCCAGGCGCTGGCGGACGGCGCCAGCGACCCGATGGATCAGGCCTTTATCGTGGAACGACTGGAAAGAGGCGCGCACCGCCTCGACCTGACCCCCATGCGAGAACGCCTGGCGGCGCGCCTCGAGCAGATCGGTTGACGCCTGGACCGACGAGGCGCCCACGGCCAAGCCGGCAAGCCCCGCCAGGCCAGTCCATCAGTAGATCTTGGCCTCGCCCCTGGGGCGGGTCTTGAAGCGCCGGTGCATCCACAGATACTGCTCGGGATGGCGGCGAATCGCGGCCTCGATCACCGCGTTGATACGGGCAGCGTCGGCGACCTCGTCACCGCTGGGGAAGTTGTCCAGGGCGGGCAGGTATTCGAGGCTGTAGGTGCGATTGTCGGGATTGCGATGAAAGATCAGCGGCATCACCGGCGCGCCGGTCATCTTGGCGATCTTGGCCGTCAGCTTGATCGACGCCGCCTCGACTCCGAAGAAGGGCGCAAACACGCTGGCGTCACGACCGAAGTCCTGGTCCGGACTGTACCAGACGTGGTGACCGGCCTTGATCCGTCGCACCACACCACGCAGGTCATGACGATCGATGGCGGTACCGAAGATGCCGTTGCGGGCACGGGTCATGAAACGCTCGAACACCGGATTGTCGTGGGGGCGATAGACCACGTCGGCGGGAAAGAACAGCGAGTGCAGGGCGCCACCGAGATCCAGGGTGGAGAAGTGGATGCCGATGATCAGCGCGCCCTTGCCTTCTGCCTGGACCCTCGCCATATGCACCTGGCCCTTGAAGGTGACCCGGTGGCGCAGATGTTCGGGATCCCGGCACCAGCCGGTGGCGGTCTCGAAGATGCCGATGCCGTTGGCCAGAAAGCTCTGCTTGACCAGGCGGGCCTGGGCCGCCGGGTCGAGTTCGGGAAAGCAAAGGCGAATATTGGTCTCGGTGATATGACGGCGACGCCCGGCGAAACGCCAGGCGGCCAGTCCGATCAATCGGCCCAACGCCAGCTTGCAGCGCCAAGGCAACCAGGCGCTGGCGCGCATGGCGGTGATGGCAAGGTAGGTCGGCCAGTAGCGTGGCTGGGTCCAGTAACGTGGCGCGGTCGTTGTGTCCTTGGACATGCGATCCCTCGTCGGTCGATCAGGACGACCGACGAGCCAGGCCGTCAGTCGCTAACGGCGCCATTGTACCGCCTGGGCACCCGTGGCAGCACCCCGGTCAACAGGGTATAGCTGATGGTGTCGCAGAATCGGGCCACTTCATCCACCGACAGTACGCCACCGTGACGGCTGCGGCCCCACAGCACCACCTCGCTGCCGATGCCTGCCTCGGGCAGTTCGCTCAGGTCCACCGTCATCATGTCCATCGACACCTTGCCGGCCACATGGGTGCGCTTGCCATCGACCAGCACCGGGGTGCCGTCCACGGCGTGGCGGTCATAGCCGTCGCCGTAGCCACAGGCCACCACCCCGATACGCGAGGGCCGAGAGGTGACGAAGCGCCCCCCGTAGCCCACCGGCTCCCCCGCGGGAAGCTCGCGCACGGCGATGATCTCGCTGCGCAGGCTCATCACCGGTGCAAGCTCTTGGCTTGCGCTGTTGGCGACCTCCAGAGGGTCGGACCCGTAGAGCATCACTCCTGGGCGGTTGATGGCACCGTGGGCCGATGGCTGGGCAAGAATACTTGGCGAGTTGGCCAGGCAGGTGGGCGCGTCGAGGCGCTCGGCCAGCGCCACAATGCACTCGCGCTGACGTTGAAAGTAGCCAGCATCGGTACTGTCGGCGGTGGCGAAGTGACTCATCAGGTGAAGATCACAGACACACTCGGGGGCCGCCTCGAGTGCCCGCCAGGCCGCTTCGGCCCGCTCGGGCGGGAATCCCAGCCGATGCATGCCGGAGTCCACCTTCAGCCACACCGGGATGGGCCGGGCCGGACACCGTGCCAGGGCGGCCTCGAGCTGCCATTCGCTGTGAATCGCCATGCCCAGGCCAAGCGCCTCCACCTGGGCCAGCTCATCGGCGCTGAAGATCCCCTCGAGCAGCACGATGGGCTCCTCGATGCCGGCCTCGCGCAGGGCGACCGCCTCCTCGATCGCTGCCACCGCAAACATCGGCGCCTCGCCGGACAAGGCCCTGGCGCAGGCGACGGCGCCATGGCCGTAGGCGTCCGCCTTGAGCACCGCGACGCTGAGGCTGCCAGGGGCCAGGCCCGCGGCAAGCCGGTAGTTGTGGCGCAGGGCATCCAGGTCGATATCGGCGATCAGGGGGCGAGACATGGGGACTCCGAGGTCAGGGGTAACGGGCTAGCGATATCGCAATATTATGCTCGATAGAAATGGTCATTTCATGGCATATAGAACCATAAATTCCTTGCAACATAGTCGGTTACCCCATAACCATGATGACCCACAGACATAACCACTAAAAAAGCGCCAGGCTTGGCCTGGCGCTTAGGGATACGTCTCACGGGGTCAGTCTTGAAGGCCGGGCACATGCCTCTGTCCAAGCGCCCCAGCATGCGCTGATATCATCTACTTGCGGGCACCGCCACCGACAGCGCTCTGGTCACGCCAGGCTGACGGGGCTACTCGAAGATCGCGTCCAGCGACAGGCCCTGCTTGTCGAGCATCCGGCGCAGCTTCTTGAGCGCCTCGACCTGGATCTGGCGCACCCGCTCGCGGGTCAGGCCGATCTCCTCGCCGACCTGCTCCAGGGTGGCGGCCTCGTGGCCACGAAGGCCAAAGCGTCGCACCACCACCTCGCACTGTTTCTCGGTAAGCTCGGCCAGCCAGTGATTGACGTGGGCCTTGACGTCACCGTCGACCAACGTCGACTCGGGCCCCTGCTCGTTGTCGTCGGTGAGGGTCTCGATCAACGGCTTGTCGCTCTCGCCGCCCATGGGGTAGTCGACCGAGGACACCCGCTCGTTGAGCCCCATCATCTTCTTGACGGTCTCGACGGGCTTGTCCAGATGTTCGGCGATCTCTTCGGCGGTGGCCTCGTGATCGAGCTTCTGGGTCAGCTCGCGGGCGGCGCGCAGGTAGATGTTGAGTTCCTTGACCACGTGGATCGGCAGGCGAATCGTGCGGGTCTGATTCATCAGCGCCCGCTCGATGGTCTGGCGAATCCACCAGGTGGCGTAGGTCGAGAAGCGAAAGCCGCGCTCCGGATCGAACTTCTCCACCGCACGAATCAGGCCGAGGTTGCCCTCTTCGATCAGGTCCAGCAGGGTCAGGCCACGATTGAGGTAGCGGCGCGCGATCTTCACCACCAGGCGCAAATTGGACTCGATCATCCGAGCCCGCCCCTGGGGGTCGCCCTTGCGCGCCAGACGGCCGAAATAGACCTCTTCCTCCGGCGTCAGCAATGGCGAGAAGCCGATCTCGTTCAAGTAGATCTGGGTGGCGTCGAGGCTCTGGCGCGCATAGCGATCCTCGCGACCCAGCGCCTTCTCGAACGCCTGAGTCTCGTCCTCGGCTTCCTCGACCTCTTCGACCTCGTCCGTCACGTCCTCGACGGCGTCCTCGTCAGCCTCGTCTACCGTTTCGAGATTCACATCCTGAAGATCCCGTTCAAGCATGCTCATCGTATAGCTACCCCGTGGTTGCGACCCGGCGTTGTCGTCACCCACTACGATCAACGCCAAAGATTATTATTGTGTGACGCTCATCCTGGAGAAACTGCCGTTTCTCAACGGGAAGGAAGATATTTCGTCGGATCCTGCGGCTGGCCGTCCTTGCGCACCTCGAAATGCAGGCGTACGTCCTCGGCGTCGGAATCCCCCATGGTGGCGATGACCTGGCCTGCCTCGACGACATCGTTCTCGCTGACCTTGAGACTGTCGTTGTGGGCGTAGGCACTCAGGTATTCATCGTTATGCTTGAGCAGGATGAGCTTGCCGTAGCCCCTCACACCGCTGCCCGCGTAGACCACCTTGCCCGGCCCCGCCGCTCTGACAGGTTGCCCCTTTTGACCGCCGATATCAATGCCGGCGGTGATGCTCGAACTCTCGCCGAACTGGCTGACAATCTGGCCGTCGGCCGGCCACTGCCAGGGGACCTCATCGACCGGCGTATAGGTCCGGGACCCGCCGCTTGAAGCGCTTTCGCCGCCACTGGAAGACGTGGCCTGGCTGCTGCTGCCGCTGTCCTGTGAAGCGTTGGCGGCCACGGTTTCTGACTGTGCAGAATCGCTAGCCTCGGCCTGCTGCTGTTGCTGTGCCCTGGCCTCTTCCTCGGCGGCCGCCACCACCGATTCCTCGGCTTCGCGCTGGGCGCGCTCGGCCTTATCCTGACTGCTCAGGCTGCCATCGGCGCCGGGGGTGTCGTAGTCGTACACCGGTCCCGGAGCGGTCGCGCTGACACCGGCCACGGCGGCCGCGCCCTGGGCCGCGGTACCGCTGATCTGCTCGGTACTCGCGCTCACGGTCTCGGTGCTGCCGTCCGGCAACAGCCACTCGAGATCCTCGGAGGAGGGCTGAGCGTTCTGACTTTCCTGGCCGAGGGGCGTTGCCACCGCCCCGCCCGGGCCTGCCTGCGCGCCCGCTACCTGCTGGCTACCGGCGCCCGACGACGGGGCTTGACCGTTGGCCGACAGGCTCAGCGTCTGGCCGACGTCGATGCGGTAGGGAGGCTGGATATTGTTGATCCGGGCCAGTTCGCGGAAGTCCATATCGTGGCGCCAGGCGATGCCGTACAGCGTATCGCCGGACTCGACGGTGTACTGCGCAGGCACCTGGGCGGCACGGGCCGACGACAGGTCCTGAACCTGGACCGGCTGGCTCGGGCCCTGCTGATTGACACAGCCGGCCAGGACCAGCGCCAGGCTGGAGATGACGAGAGTCTTATGCATCGTGTGGTGTCTCCTTGTCGGCTGACCGCGTCGAGCGGCTAGCGTTGGCGTCTTCGCGGGCGGCGGACGAAGCGCCAACCCTGGCAACGATGAGGACCACCAGCATGCCGAGGATGGCGAGCAGCGTCACCCCCACCAGCTGCGCGGCCTCTCCGGTCACCGCAGAATAATCCCAGGGGGCCAGATAACGATAGTCCAGCGGGATGACTTGATTGTCACTGCCTAGCTGATAGCGCGTCAGCTCCCGCCAGGGCCAGAGGATCGGCAGCGAGCCCACGATGAAGCCGACCAGCAGCTGCAGGGTGGCGGTGTGATGACGCCGCAGCAGCCACGACAGCAGACGCGAAAAGGTGAAAAGGCCAACCAGGCACCCCAGGGCAAACAGCCCCAGCAGCGGTACATCAAAACCGCGGATCCCCTGCATTACCACGTCGTAGAGGCCCATGCTCAACAAAAGAAAGCTACCCGAGACGCCGGGCAACAGCATCGCGCTGATGGCGATGGCGCCACCGACGACCAGTACCAGCGAGGGGCTGCCGAGGGCGTTGACCAGCGGCATCAGCGACGGCAGCGCCTGGGCCAGCATCAGTCCCAGCGCCAGCGGCAGCATGTGCCACCAGCGCCAGTCGGCCGGGTGCTTGCCGACCACCAGCGCCGACGCCGCCACCAGGCCAAAGAAGAAGCCGTTGAGCAGCAGCGGATGGCTATCCAGCAGCCACACCACCAGGTGAGCCACGGTGATCAGGCTGGTCAGGATGCCGGCCATCAGCGGAAGCAGGAAGCGCAGGTTCAGGTGAGCGACGAGCCCCCTGACGCCGCCCTGTTTCAGCGCCCCGAAGGCACTGGGACCGAAGCGCTTGATGGTGTGGATCAGCTCCTCGTAGATGCCGGTGACGAAGGCAATGGTGCCCCCGGAGACTCCCGGGACGGCATCCGCCGCCCCCATGCCCGCACCCCGGAGGTAGAGGCCTAGCGAATGTTTCAACGAATTACTCCTTCAAGTAACGGCACGAAGCGTACCGGCTCCAGCCGTTCGAATTCAAAGCGCTCTCCCTCGCGCCGTACACGGGTCAGCCACTGGCGTCCATCGTGGCCTTCCAGCGGCGCGATCAGCACGCCGCCGTCCACCAGCTGGGACAGCAGAGGTTCGGGCAGTTCGCTGGCACAGGCGGTCAGCAGGATGGCGTCGAAGGGGGCGGCCTCGGGCCACCCGTGCCCGCCGTCGGCCAGCCTCAAGCGCGCGTTGTAGGTCTTCAACAGGCGCAGGCGCGAGGCGGCGATACGATGCAGAGCATTGATCCTCTCCACCGACCAGAGTTCCGTCACCAGACGTGCCAGGATCAGCGTCTGGTAGCCTGACCCGGTGCCCACCTCCAGCACTCGCTCGGGCGCCTGCTCGAGGATCAGCTCGCTCATGCGTCCGACGATCCAGGGCTGCGACAGGGTCTGGCCATGGCCGATCGGCAGCGCGGTATCTTCGTAGGCACGATGCGCCAGGGCCTCGTCAAGGAACAGATGGCGAGGTTCCCGCGCCATCACCTCGAGCACGCGAGACGAGCGAATGCCCTGCTCGCGCATGCGGCTGACCATGCGGTCCCGGGTTCGCTGGGACGTCATGCCGACGCCTCTGAGATCAGGTGAGCGCATCAAGCCAGTCCTGCACATCATCGCGTGCGGCGTGTCGGGTCAGATCGGTCTGCAGCGGGGTGATGGAGACGTAACCCTCCGCCACCGCGGCGAAGTCCGTGTCCGGCGCATCGTCGGCATTTTCCCCCACCGGGGCGATCCAGTAGCGCAACCGTCCACGGGGATCGCGCGTCTCGATGGGGCGTTCGGCGGGGCCACGATAGCCCATGCGAGTGACGCGAAAGCCGCGCAGCTCCTCCCACGGCACATCCGGCACATTGACATTGAGCAGGCTGCGCGGCGGCAGCGAAAGCTGCTCCAGTGCCCCTACCAGGCTCGCCGCCACCCGGCCAGCGGTCTCGAAGTAGCGGTGCCCGACCAGTGACACGGCGATGGCCGTCATGCCCAGATTGCGCCCTTCCATGGCCGCCGCCACGGTGCCCGAGTAGAGCACGTCGTCGCCCAGGTTGCCGCCATGGTTGATACCCGAGATCACCAGATCCGGCGTCTCGTCCCAGACGCCGTTGACGCCAAGATAGACACAGTCGGCGGGGGTACCGTCGACGCTGTAGAAGCCGCTGTCCATGGGGCTGAGCGACAGCGGACGCGACAGGGTAAGGGAGTTGCTGGCGCCGCTGCGATCACGATCGGGGGCGACCACCCTGAGCTTGGCATAGGGGCTGAGGGCGTCATGCAAGGCCTTCAAGCCAGGCGCGTTGACGCCGTCGTCGTTGGATAGCAGCAGTCTCCTCATGGTGTATCTCCCTGGTGTTGCTCGGCCACTGGTTGCGCGTCCCCGGTCAGCTCTTCCCCAGGCTGCCTGGCCACAGGCTCCTTCACTAAAGGCTCGTCGACGGACGGCGCGTTGCGAAAGCTCAAGGTGGGGTGATCCATCAGCTCACGCAGCACGGCGGTGGCAAAGGCCCCGGCGGGCAAGCGGAACTCGAGCCACACCGCGTCGCCCTGACGCCATAGACGGGCCTCGGTGGGCATGACTCTCAACGCCCGTCGGGACGCCTTGACCCTGGCCTTCTCGAGTCCGGCGCAAAGCGCCGGCGCCTCGGCCAGGACGTCTTGCTCCAGCGCCTCGGCTCGCTCCCGGGCGCGACTGCCACCGGTCCCCCAGAGTACCCCGGCGGGATGGATGTCGCCTTGCTCGAGGCGCGCCTTCAAGGCGTCATCGGGGCTTTCCACGTCGAACAGGCTGTGGGTACCTTCCAGCATCATCACATCGCCGGCCAGCACCTCTCGCCAGCAGCCCCTGCGCAGACGCTCGGCCAACTGGGCGTTGAACAGGTAGCTGCGAGCGGCGGACAACAGCATGCCCTCGCGGTCATCACGCTTGCGCCAGCCGCGCTCGAGCACCGCACAGGCCTTGCTCAGGTTGCGCCCCTCGTGACCGAACCGCTGGGGCCCGAAATAGTTGGGCACCCCGTCGCTCACCAAGGCCTCGAAGCGCTGTTCGAGCCCAGGGTCCCGAGCCACCTCGCCGGTCAGCTTCAGACGAAAGCGGTTGCCGCGATGGACCCCACGCTTGAGCTTGCGCGGATGACGGCTGGCGGCCTCGACCACATAGCCCTCCGCCGCCAGTCGTGCGTCGAGATCTTTCGGCGCCTCACGCCCCGCAAGATGCACCGAGAACCACTGACGCGTTACCGCCGTGCGGTCCTTCATGCCGGCATAACCGACGTCGCGGCGACTCACCTGACACTGGTGGGCCAGGGTCGAGGCGACCCTGGCGGTGGTGGTGTCACGCTTGGCGATCCACAGCCACAGGTGCTCGCCCTGGCCCTCAGGAGCGAACCCAAGGTCCTCCTCGACCTGGAAATCCTCGGGGGTTTCCCGGTAACGCCCAGCCATCGGGGCGCCGAAACGCTCGTCCAGATAGCGCGGCCAGTCCGGGGGCCAGACGATGGCATCGCTCATGTCGATTCGGCCCTCGTGACACTGGCGCCAGGGTCCCCGGCGGCGCTGGTGGCATCATTGTCAATGGCCGCCATCAGCACCACCGCCTCGGCGGCGATGCCCTCGCCACGCCCGGTGAAGCCGAGACGCTCTGTCGTGGTGGCCTTGACGTTGATGGCGCCCCTGTCGATGCCCAGGTCCTCGGCCAGGGCGTCGCGCATGGCACCGAGATGCGGTGCCATCTTCGGCGCCTGGGCCATCAGGGTGGCGTCCAGGTTGGCCACCCGGTAGCCGGCCTGCGCCACCCGTGCCACCACCCGCCGCAGCAGGTCGCGACTGTCGGCGCCCTTCCACTCAGGGTCGGTATCCGGAAACAGGTGACCGATATCACCGAGGGCGCAGGCGCCCAGCAGCGCATCACTGATGGCATGCAACAGAACGTCGCCATCGGAGTGCGCCACGAACCCCCGATCGAAGGGCAGTCGCACGCCCCCGATCATCAGGTGGTCACCCTCGCCGAAGCGATGGACGTCGAAGCCGTGGCCTATGCGCAGGGGCAGCAGCATGTTCATGAACTCTCGTGCAGATCCCGGAGCACCGCGTCGCCGGCCAGGATCAACTCGGCCAGGCGCAGGTCCTCGGGGTGGGTGATCTTGATATTGTCGCGGCGACCGGCGACCAGTCGGGGCGCGCGGCCCAGGGCCTCAACCGCCGACGCCTCGTCGGTGATCCGGCCGACACCGATGCCGTCCGGCGCCAGCGCCCGCGCCAGAGCTTCCTGAAGCAGAGCAAAGCGAAATGCCTGGGGCGTCTGGGCCTGCCACAGACCCCGTCGGTCCTCGGTGTTCGCCACCGCCCCCTGGCCATCGTCACGCTTGATGGTATCCGCCACCGGCGAGGCCAGCAGCGCCCCGTCAGGGCTCGCTAGGGCAGCGTTGTAGAGCCGTGACAGGTCATCGGCGCTGACACAGGGGCGCGCCACGTCGTGCACCAGCACCAGGTCATCGGGGGCGCCTTGGGCGGCGACCGCCGCCAGGGCATTGACCACGCTGTGCACGCGCTCGGCGCCGCCGGCCACCCGCTGCCAGTCGGTAAAGGGGACCAGCGCCGGGTCGAACCAGTCGTCATCGGGCGCCAGGCACAGGCACAGCCGCGCCTCGGGAAAGCTCTGATGCAGCCGCGCCAGGGTATGCGCCAGCACCGGTCGCCCCGCCACTTCGAGATACTGCTTGGGGCAGGTCCCGCCGACCCGCTTGCCGACGCCCGCCGCCGGCACGATCAGCCACAGTCGGCTCATTCACTGGCCCCCTGGGCAGATCCCGGTGTCGGTTGGGCCACCGGGGCGACGTCGGTCTCGACCCCGGGCACCCAGAAGAACTGCTCGTCGGTGCGCACCATGCCCACATCGCTGCGAGCGCGTTCCTCGATGGCATCGAGACCGGTCTTGAGGTCCACCACCTCGGCGCTAAGGCGAGCATTGCGATCGCGCAGGGGCTGGTTTTCCGCCTCCAGCGCCGCCACCCGCCCGCTGACTTCATTCATTTCCATGACACCGCCCTGGCCCAGCCACAGTCGATACTGAAGCAGGGCGAGCAGTGCCAGCAGCACTATCGCCAAGGTCTTGAGCATGCAGGTACCGTCGACATTCGATTCGGCGCCTAGTATGCCATCGCCGCCCGGTCGGGGGCGAGTCGCGGGTCGGCCCATGTCACGATGGCCAGGAGAGCGCATCAAGACCAGAGGCACCAACGCAATCGGCCGACCCCGAGGGTCGGCCGACTCACTGGCGAGCGTTCTTGCGCTGGTTAAATGCCAACCGCTCTATAGCTGGAACGGCATACGGAAGGTCAGGCTGATATCCGAGGCGTCATCGGTCATGCCGATGCCCAGGTTGGTGACCACCGAGGTGGAATCGGTCATGGCGTAGGTGCCACCGATATTGAACACCCCGATAGTGGCGTCACTGCCGATAACCTCGGTCTCATTGCCACCTTCCGGAGTAATCTCGGTCTTGCGGATATATTCGTGGGAGTAGGACAACGCCAGACTCAGCCGCTCATTCAAGGCAAAGGCGGTACCGAAGCCTGCGCTGATGCTGTCACCCAGATCCACATCGGCGCGCTGATCACCCTCACCCGCCGAAATATCGTCGAAATCTTCCTCGATATTGTAGGTGTAGCCCAGGTTGGCGAAGACGATGGCCGGGTCCAGAGTCTTGAGTACCGACACCCCGGCAGTCACGCCCCAGACGCCGTTGCCGGTAGGCAATTCCTTGGGAACCGACAGGTTACCGGCGGTATCGGATTGCTCGATTTCGATGCCGTAGGGGTCCTTGCCGGTGGGCGCACGCACCCCCAGACTGACCACCACGTCGGGCCTCTCCACGGTCTCCGGCAGCAGCCGGTAGGACAGGCTCGCCGAGATATCACCTAGCCCGGCTTCATCGACGTCATCCTCCACATTGCGTTCTGTGGAGAACTCACCACCGATGGACTGGATGGTGGTGGTGCGATAGACGAAGGGCACATTGATGCTGGCTTCCAGCCGATCGGTCAGGCCATAACGGGTATTGATATCCAGGGTGGTAATGTGGGTCTCGACATTGTCGAGATTCAGCTCGCCGAGAAAGATGGCGTCCAGTGCCAGAAAGCCGCGTAGTGCCAGGCTATCCCGATCCGAGTAGGTGTAGGTGATCCCGGGTTCGATGGTCAGGCGATCGGAAAACAGCGCGTGCTCCTCGCGGAAAATATCCTGCACGCTGCGCGAGGCCTCCTGGGATTCCAGCGCTTCTTGCTGTTCGGCTCCGACGGTCTGTTGTGCAAGAGCAGGCGCCGCAGCACCGGCCAGTAAAAGGCCCGCCAACGGCGGGCAGAGCGTCCTGTTGATGACGATATTCACGTCGATCTCCTTGTCCCCGAATGAAATCGTTTGTACTTCTTGTCGAGCGTCTACTGCGCCCTTCTGCTCCCCTTCCAGCAGGGTCCCCCGACACTCCTGGTAAAGTGTAGTCAAATTGTGCGTTTACGACGGCCAAATCCTTCATAGCTGTCAACGCAGTGCCGCCGCGGACTTGATGCCGCTGAGCATGCCGGGTACCGCCCTGTCTCCCACCCCGGCCTGGTTACCCATATACAGCTGCAGCCGGGTCAGGTTGCGCACCTGCTGCATGTTGCTGGAGAGCTGGATCGCCTGATTCAGCCCGCCGCCGGGTACAATGGCCTGACTGATGCTGCCCATACCCGGAATGTCCACGGATACGCTCATGTTGTTGCCGACGGCGGATACCGCGATGGTACTGCCGGCGATGGAGCGGGTCAGATTGCCGCTGGTGTCCGGGCTCACTCCACCGAAGCTCGAGGCGTCCATGACATCGATGACCAGGTCATTGGCGGCGACGTTGAAGTCCCCCCCCGCCTGGATCGACTGCACCACGCCGGAGGCGTTGGCGGTGCCCCGATCGACTATCGTTGCACCGTTGCCAAGACTTGCCAGACCCGCGGCGCTCTCCACCACGGTAATGGTGGGCTGGAAGCTCACCGTGGGTTGGCCTCGACTCAGATCACCCAGCATCTGCGCCCCGGCAGATAGATGATCCCCCGCCGCGGTGCGCCATTCGCTGACCATCTGCACCCCGAAAAACATCAGGCGCCCCTTATCGGCGAAGCGCCCGCGCTGTTGTCCCAGTTCACTGTCGGATAGCTGACGCGCCTCGCTGAAACCCTCGAAGCGGTCAAAGTCGGTGGTGGCAGCCAACGCTGCCGGTGCGCCCAGAGCCAACGACAATGCCAACAGCATTGCCCAGTATTTCAGCCCTGGTCCCCTGTCATGTCCCATCATGGTGTTGCCCCCTGATCGACGGCGCCTTCCTGCTCGCCGCTGAGCCTTGCCGAAAGAGCGTTATCGTTATCAGAACAGTTCAGCGTGACGGAAACCGAAGTCGATCATCTGCTCGCGTGAGACGGGCGAAAACACGTCCTTCATTCGATGCGCCGTCAAAGGCTGGCGCGGATCGAGCAAGGCGGTATAGCGATCGAAGCCGTCGCCCACCACCGCGAAGATGATATTGTTCCAGGCGGCCATGAATTCGTCCCGGGACATCACCCGGTTGCCCAACGCCGGATCACCGACATAGACGCGATCTGCGCTGGCCTTCTTCATGACCACGAAGTGTTTGTAGCCGTTGAGGTCCAGTAGGACGATCACCGGAATCGAGACGTCATCCAGGGTCTCGGCGTCGACTTCATAGCCGCGCCCGCGTAGGCCCAGGGTCTCGACATAGTTCTTCAGATCCAGCAGGGAGAAGCCCTGCTGCTGTACCAGCTCCAGGTCGGCTACCTCCAGCATCCCCGCCAGCACGTCGTGCTCGGTGGTGTCGGGACGTTGGTAGGCGTACTTGAGCAGGGTGGCCAGCGAAGCGGCACCACAGGAAAAGTCGGTGCGCTGCTCGACCAGATTCTCGTAGCGACGCTCACGGATGGACTGCACGTCCTTGTTGATCACCGTCCCCGGCACGATCCCTCCCAGGCGAATGGTGGCAGCCTGGGTGTTGCCGAGTGGTAGTGCGAGGCCGATGGCCAGTGCCGCGGCCAGCGGCCAGCGTGGCAGTGTCATGACCTGTCCCCCGTATCCAGATGGTGAGTGTCGTATTGGCCAGCTTCTTGGTGAGCTTTGGCGCTGGTGTCTTGTTGGAAAGATCCCCGGCCCAGATGGGCCGGGGAATTCGCGCAGCGGAGACTGGTATCAGTTCTCGCCGCCCACGCCACCGGTGTTGCTTGAGTTCGCCATGCTGGAAGCAATCGACAGCGAGTTGCGCTGCATGTTGCCGGTGCCGGAGGCGATGTTGACGCCGATGTTGCCGGTGGCGCCGCGCAGGGCATTGCCGCTCAGAGTGGCAGTATTTTCCTGGTAGACCAGCACTTCATTGAAGGAGCTGCTGGAACCGGAAGCGGTGCCGGCCAGGCCAATCAGACCAGCCTCGACGAAGCCGAGAGAACCGCCTTCTTCACCCTCGAAACGACCGTCGTTGCCATCCGGGCCCTGGTCGTCGAAGTCAGCATGGCCCCACAGGGACTCGCCGCCGGGGTGGCTGTCGCCGCCCTGCCAGATTTCCGGATAGACGTCGTTGGTCTGCTCCCAGTTGCCCTCGTAGCTACCGACACCGCCACCGATGTAGCCACCGCCCAGTACCACGCCGGCGCTGAACTCGGAGCCGCTTTCCAGGGTCACGACCTGTCCTGCGGTGGTGGTGCTGTTGTTGTAGCTGGCCTGGACGCCGCCGGTGGTGGCGTCGGCGCTGCCGCTGGCGGTGTTGACGGCTGCCGCCAGGCTGTTGTGCTGGGCGTTGCCGATACCGGCCGCGACGTTGACGCCGATGTTGCCGCTGGCGTTACGCAGGGCGTTGCCACCCATCAGGGCAGTGTTCGGGCTGCCGGTGATGCCAGTCATGTTGTTGGAGGTGGACTGGAAGGAGAAGGAGGCCGCCTGGCCGAACACGGTGGCCGCGTCGGAAGATGACAGCGCGGCGTCGTTGGCCTGCTGGTTGTTGTCACCGGCGGCCACGTTGGCACCGATATTACCGGCAGCACCCTGCAGGGCATTGCCGCCCAGGGTCGCGTCATTGGTGGTCAGGTCTTGCGTGGCATAGTTGTTGTCGCTGAACTGCTTGCTGTCCACGGTGGCGCCGGAGTAGTTGTCATCTGTAACCAGGGCTCCACCGAGCGCACCCAGCCGCTTGTAGGTGTGGGAATCGTTCTTGATATGAACGTCGTAGCGGTTGTTGACGTCGGAATCCATGTAGGAATCGGTGTCAAAGCTGTTGTCCGCCAGTGCCGCCGGTGCGACCAGAAGTGCAGAGATGGCCAGAGCGAGCGGTGCTTTTTCGAAAGTTTTCATGATCGTTCTCCTGAATGAACCGTACTGTCTTTTCACTGCTTTTATTGACGTCACTCGTTGTCTTCCACGCTTGCTCTATTGGTTGAAGCGATAGCTGAAGCTGTTGCGAGTGGCGTTCCCCGTGCCGGCTGACTGGTTGACCTGAATCACTCCTCTGGCGCCCCCGAAGGTACTCTCATCGATCTCGAGATTCCGGATGGCGCTGTCGGAGCCATTGCTGCTCGACCCATTCAGCCCCTGCCTTGGTGCCAGCACCTGTTGCAGACTGTCGTCGCTCAGGCCGCTGACCGTGCTCCCCAGAGCCATGCCGAAGCTGTTGCTCTGAAGGTTGCCTATCCCCGCCGCCTGGTTGACGGACATCCACCCGGAGGCTCCACTAAAGGCGCCCTCCCTGATGGCGGTGCCCACCTCCATGCCGGCGAGTCGTTCGTCGATGCGCACCTGCTGCACCAGACGATTGTTGATGGTGGCGCCATCACCGATGGCCAGGGCGCCGCTGTTGGACTGCAGATTCTGGTTGCCCGCGGCCTGGTTGGCCGCCGCGACACCACTGACACCGCTGAGCGCCTGTCCGCTGATCACGCTGCTGCTGCGCAGGCCGCTCAGGTCCTGGCCCTGGGCCGGGTCCGGGCTCACCATCACCAGCCCGAAGGCGGCGGTAAGCACCAGGCTGCGAGTCAGCCGTACCGGCACGAATGAAGGCTTGAAGATCCGCATGATCAGCGCCTCCCGCCGGTCAGGGGCGCCAGCGCGCCAGTCACGGTATTGGCGATACCCGAGGTCGCCCCGATCACGCTGCCACCGGCTGCCGATCCGCCACCGACCGAGGTCGCTACCCGATTGCTGCTGCCCAGGGGGCCGGTGCCGAGATTGGCGCCGGTACCCAGGGCGCGGTGCATCTGACTCATGCCGCGGCCTACGCCGGCGGAGATACTGGCCGCCCGGGTGTCATCGAGCATGATCGCGGAGACCCCACCCATGCGGGTGTGAACGCTGCCGGTGGCGCTGCGCGCCATGTTGCTGCTGTGCATCAGGTCGGCACGGCCACGAATCGGCCCGCTTTCGCGATTGACGTAGCCGAATGGCGCAGTCTCGACCTCTCGCAGCATGATGATCTCGCCGGGCTGGACGCCGGGGCGAAGATCGGCGCCGAGGCTCTGGTCGGTCCCCACACCGACCAGGCCCACCGCTACTACCGCTGCGGCCAGGGCCAGACGCCACTGGCACGTCACGGCGTTCCCGCTTCCCCCTTGCCCTTCTTTGTGCTTCAGGTGTCCCATGGTGATCACCAGTCCCGTTGCGTAGTGACGTTGGCGCTCTGACGGTTGTTCAGCCCGTTGGCTGCGCGATGGCTGCTGTCGTCGCCCCCGCCTCCGGCACCTCGTCCCGGCCGTTCGTCCCAGAGGATGACGCCGTCGGCGTCGATTCCCTGCTCCGGCACGAAGCGGCCTCGAATTGTGTCCAGCGCCCCGTCATTGACGAGGTGCTGCTCCCCGGGAGCGCCGAACACCTGCTGCTCGTCGAGCATCGCGGTGTCCGATCGGGCCGACATGGATCCGGTGGCGGCCAGCGCCACACCGATCGCGATGGACGCGCCAAGGACTAGGGTCCGGCTGTTTGCGATCGTCTGGTTCATGTCGGCGTCTCCTCGGGTCCTGTTCCCGTTGCAGTGTTTCTCCTGCACAAAGAACAGAGCAATCGCCGTGCCAACTTATAATCTGTTGATTTATAGGTATTTTTATTTTTGTGCGAAATGAAGAGTGTTAAGCGGATGAAACAACGCACCTTCAGCCGATGAGAAAAAACAGCACAAAACATCGTCAACTATCTGTTTTGTCGGTGGTTTTCCAAAAAGTACCGTTACTGGTACAGCACAGAACTGAGCGATAGCGACAAACAGGCAAAGCGACGCTGCCAGCCTGGCACTATCGTGCTGAAGGGCCCGCGAGGCGGGGGTTTCAGAAGAAACAGCAAAAAAATGTGGCAGGGTGTGTTCAAGGACGACATTCGCGTTACGAGGGAAGCCGGCACCTTGTACGGATGGGGGAGAAATGTCAGAAATCGCATGATTGAGCACAGTCAAACCTGACCCATCAACAAGCAATACACTGATATAAAAGGTATTTTTTAGACATTCACCGCTTCAACACTGTCCCTCTGGCCAATGTTTCAACAAAGCAACACTTTTGCGCCAGGCCCATTTTTCGGGGGTACGAAGCATCAGCTTCGTCCGGATAGCGTCGACATCTTGCCGCGATCTCTCAACGTCGATAATCGGATCCGGATGCCAGAGCGCAGATACCAGGGAAGTAGAAGGACGCAGATACCAGGGTGATAGAAGGACCCAGATGCCAGGGCGATAGAAAGCCCCCAGATAGCAGAGCACTGGAACCTGGATGCAAAAAGCCCCGCTTGCAGCGGGGCTATCAAAGAGTGGTTTGCCGAGAGGTCATAGAGAGAAGAGAGCGCTGCGAGGAGAGACCTGCCGATAACGCCTCTTCACTACCGCTCGAACAGAATCAATGACACCAGTCCGTCAGGAGAAGGCAGCCTCCTGGGGAGGCGTACGAGAAATACCGTGCTTGTCGAGCAACCGATAGATGGTCACCCGGGAGACGCCAAGTTCCTTGGCGGCGGCGTTGACCCGGTACTTGTTGCGCCCCAGCGCCGAGAGCAGCGCATCACGCTCGGCTTCCTCGCGAACCTCTTCAAGCGTTATCTGGTGGCGGTTCAAGCCACGCCGTTCGATGCCGAGGTCCTCGGGCTGGATCAGACGGTTTTCGCACATCACCATGGCCCGGCGAACCCGATTGATCAGCTCGCGGACGTTGCCGGGCCAATGGTAGCGCTGCATCACCGACAGCGCCTCTCGGGAAAAGCCTTTCAGACAGGAGGCCTTCTCGCAGGAGAAGCGCTCGAAGAAGAAACGCGCCAGGATCTCGATATCTTCCGAGTGCTCGCGCAAGGCAGGTACCTGCACCTGGAGCACATTGAGCCGGTGATAGAGATCCTCCCGAAAGCGTCCCTCCTTCACCGCCAGCTCGAGATTGACGTGGGTCGCGGCGACGATACGCACGTCCACCGGAATATCCTCGAGCCCACCGACGCGCTGGATACAGCGCATTTCCAGAAAGCGCAGCAGGTTGACCTGAAGCTCCAGCGGCAGGTCGCCGATCTCGTCGAGGAACAGGGTGCCACCGTCGGCCGCCTCGATACGACCGATCTTGCGTTGCGAGGCACCGGTGAAGGCGCCCTTCTCGTGGCCGAACAGCTCTGACTGAATCAAATGCTCGGGCAGGGCGCCGCAGTTGATGGCGTGAAAGGGCTGGCGCGAACGCGTGGAGCGCTCGTGGATGGCCTGAGCCGTCAGCTCCTTGCCGGTACCGGACTCACCGCTGATGAACACCGGGGCATCGACCACCGCCACCTTGCGGATGGTCTTGAACAGGTTCCACATCACCGGCGTCGTACCGACGAACTCGTACTCGCTGTCTTCGGCGGCGGCCGACATGCGCTGTTCTTCACGGTCGCGCTGCTGCAGCATCGACAGTTCCGCAGCGTGCTCCATCAGGATCGACAGGCGTAGCAGATCCACCTGGGGCGACACCAGGGAGTGGCTCAGGTGGGCCATGATGCGACGCATCTCGGGATCGTCACACTGATCCGAGGTGCTGACCGCGATCCAGGGCCTTTCGCTTTTCAGGATCAGCGGTTCCAGATGGCGCAGGTCCTGACAGGACAGGTCCTCCAGTACCATGATGCCGACCCGGCAAGGGTCATCAGGCTGCAAGCGGCAATCCGACAGCGGCGACACCAGCGGATGCATCTGCCAGCCATTCGACTGCAATCCCTCCAGCAGGTGGCCGGCACGACCACCGGGGTCGCCGATCCACCAACTGCAACGTTGCTTGACGTCCATCGCCTGTCCCCTGAACCCAACCGCCCGCAGACACCAGCAACGATCGGACTGTCGCGCCAACGCGACTACGAACCCGACCGCTCTCGATCCATCTGCGCCTGCGTAATGTAATCGTTATCTCACATGAGTATCGGTTGAATCATAGCACCGTATTACGCTCTACCTCGAAACGGTAGTCCACGGTGAGCCGCCGCCACATACAGTTCGAGCTGTCGGGCTTCCTCTTGACAAAATCGCGCTACCGCATCGTTGAGGCGGGGATCATTGACATGATGCAAGGACGTCAGCCGGCGGGGGACGAAGCCCCGGGACACCTTGTGCTCACCCTGGGTACCGGGGTCAAAGCAGTCGAGGCCTCGCGCAAGGCAGTGTTCGATACCCTGGTAGTAGCAGGCTTCGAAGTGCAAACAGTCGGCCAGCACCTCGCTGCCCCAGTAGCGACCGTAGAGGGTTCGGGTTCCCTGAAGGCAGAGCGCGGCGGCCACCGGGCGGCCTTCAACAAAAGCTTGAACAAGCACAAGGTTTTCCGGCATATGACGGCGAAGCCGCTGAAAAAATACCTCGCTTAGATATCCTGTCGCACCTCTTTCGAGATAGGTGATGCGATAGCAGCGAAAGAAGTGGCGGATCGCCGCTTCGTCGATCTCGCTACCCTCGAGGCGCCGCAGTTCGATGCCCTGGTCGGCGACACGGCGACGCTCGCGTCTTACTTCCTTGCGCCGTTTCGAGGACATCGCCGCCAGGAATCCCTCGAAGTCGCCAAAGCCCTCGTCTCGCCATTGAAACTGCACGCCGCTTCGGGCGATCAACCCCGGACAGGCCTGTCGCCAGGCGGCCACCTCCGAGTCCTCGGCAAACAGCAGATGCCAGCCCGATAGCCCGGGGTCGTCTTGCCACTGGCTCGCCAGCATGGCCATGACGGTCTGCTCGTCTTCACCTTCTGCCAGTGCCAGGCGCGGGCCTGGCGCCGGGGTGAAGGGGATCGCGCTCACCGCCTTGGGGTAGTAGCGTCCCCCGGCACGCTCCCAGGCATCCGCCCAGCTCCAGTCGAACACGTACTCGCCCCAGGAGTGTTCCTTGAGGTAGTACGGCAGCAGGCCTACCAGTCGCGCCCCTCGCCACAGCGTCAGATGTCGAGGCTGCCAACCGGTGCCCTCCCCCACCGCACCGGTGGCCTCCAGCGCATCGAGAAATTCGTGACGGGCAAAGGGGTGGTCCGGGTCCACCAGGGCGTTCCAGTGCTCGGCCGGCACCTCGGCGACGGTCTCCAGGCACTTGACCGAAAGACCTTCCTCGGCGTGGCCGCCCTGTTCTTGCTGCGGGGATGATGGCGTCACAACCCACTCCTTGCGCTTTGCGATTCAGCCACAGAGTGCCAGACTTTGGAGGTGCTCGTCGCCGAGATCGTCGAAGGCGGCGACCACCGGCCACTCCCTGTAAAAAAACTACATATTCGACCAAAGCACTCGGTCAAGGGGGAGGAAATTGGCTTTTTATTTGGTAAAGTTACGTACCTGACCCGCATCAACACGTCTGAGGTTGACCATGGCTAGCCAGCAAGCTTCTTCGCTCGATCCCACCGTCGCCCGCGTCACCGAGCGCATCCGTGAGCGCTCCCGGCAAAGGCGCGCCCTCTACGAAGAGCGCATGGAGGCCCAGCATCGTCGCGGCGTCCATCGCTCCGAACTGTCCTGCGGCAACCTGGCCCACGGCTTTGCCGCGTGCGGCAGCGAGGACAAGAATCAGCTCAAGCTGATGAATAGCGCCAACCTCGGCATCATCTCGTCGTACAACGATATGCTGTCGGCGCACCAGCCGTTCGAGACCTTTCCCGAGGTGATTCGCGAAAGCGCCCGCCAGATGGGCTCTACCGCCCAGTTCGCCGGCGGTGTGCCGGCCATGTGCGACGGCGTCACCCAGGGCCAGCCGGGCATGGAGCTGTCGCTGTTCTCCCGCGACGTCATCGCCATGGCCACCGCAGTGGGCCTGTCGCACAACATGTTCGACGCCGCCCTCTATCTTGGCGTGTGCGACAAGATCGTGCCGGGCTTGTTCATCGGCGCGGCGCGCTTCGGCCACCTGCCGACTACCTTCATCCCGGCCGGGCCCATGCCCAGCGGCCTGCCCAACAAGGAAAAGGCCCGCGTCCGTCAGCTGTTCGCCGAGGGCAAGGTCGGCCGTGACGAGCTGCTGGAAGCCGAGTCCGAGAGCTACCACAGCCCCGGTACCTGCACCTTCTACGGCACCGCCAACTCCAACCAGCTGATGATGGAGTTCATGGGGCTGCACCTGCCGGGCGCTTCCTTCGTCAACCCCGGTACCGACATGCGCGAAGCGCTGACTCGTTTCGCCACCGAACAGACGATCCGCAATACCGAGCCCGGCGGCGACTACCGTCCGTTCTATCGCCAGATCGACGAGCGTGCCATCGTCAACGCCATGGTCGGCCTCTTGGCCTCCGGCGGCTCCACCAACCACACCATGCACCTGGTGGCCATGGCCGCGGCGGCGGGTATCACCATCAACTGGGATGACTTCTCGGAGCTGTCCTCCGCGGTGCCCAGCCTGACCCGGGTCTATCCCAACGGCCAGGCCGATATCAACCACTTCCAGGCCGCCGGCGGCATGAGCCTGCTGATCCGGGAGCTGCTCGGCGCGGGCCTGATCCACGGCGACATCCCGACGATATTCGGCACCGACCTGACCGCCTACACCCAGGAGCCCTTCCTCGAGGATGGCAAGCTGGTGTGGCGCGAAGGCCCCCTGGAAAGCCTCGACCCGGACGTGCTGCGCCCGGTATCCAACGCCTTTGCCGCCACCGGTGGCCTCAACGTGCTCGAGGGGAATCTCGGCCGTGGCGTCATCAAGGTGTCGGCGGTAGAGGCTCAGCACCGGGTCGTCGAGGCGCCGATCAAGATCTTCGAGGAACAGAACGACCTCAAGGCCGCCTTCGACGCCGGCGATCTCGACCGTGACGTCATCGTGGTGGTGCGCTTCCAGGGCCCCAAGGCCAATGGCATGCCCGAACTGCACAAGCTGACCCCCTACCTGGGCGTCCTGCAGGATCGCGGCTACAAGGTCGCCCTGGTCACCGACGGGCGCATGTCCGGTGCCTCGGGCAAGGTACCTGCGGCCATCCACATGACCCCGGAGGCGCTGGACGGTGGCCCGCTGGCCAGGCTGCGTGATGGCGATGTGGTGCGCCTGGACGCCGACAAGGGCGAGCTGTCTGTCGTGCTCAGCGACGCCGAATGGCGGGATCGTCCCAAGCGCGTGGCCGAACTGGACCACTACCATGTGGGGCTGGGTCGTGAACTGTTCGGCGGCTACCGTCACCTGGCCATGGGCGCCGAGGAAGGCGCCGGCGTCTTCGGTGGCTTCGAGGCCGACGACCTCGAGCGCCAGCAGGGACAGATCCACGACGAGGACGCCTGAGTTCGCCCATGACACGCCAAGCGCTGATCGGGGACATCGGCGGCACCAACGCACGCTTCGCGCTGGTGTCGCCGGGCAAGACTGCCCCCCACGACATCCTGACCCTGCCCTGTGCCGACTATCCCGGCGTGGTGGAGGCTGCCCGTGACTACCTCGAGCGGGTGGGCGCCAGCGGCGAGAAGGCCCCGCGGGAGGCGTGCCTGGCGTTCGCCTGTCCGGTGCACGCTGAACGGGTCAGCATGTCCAACAATCACTGGAGCTTCCTGAAGGGCGAGGTCAAGCGTGACCTTGCCCTGGATGACTTCAAGGTCATCAACGACTTCATGGCTCAGGCGCTCGGCGTCCCCCACGTCGATTCGCATGATCTGGTCAGCATCCAGACCGGCGAGGCCGAAGGGCATGCCGCTCGACTGGTCATCGGACCGGGCACCGGCCTCGGCATGGCTGGCGTCTTCCCGGCACGGCGCGCCTGGGTGCCACTGCCCAACGAGGGTGGCCATGCCAGCTTCGCGCCCACCGACGAACAGGAACTCGAGATCTATCGACGCTTCCACCGTCGCTATGGCCGGGTCAGTGTGGAACGCATCCTGTGCGGTCAGGGCCTGCTCGACCTTTACCGAGTACTGGCCGAGATCGATGGTCTGGAGGCCAGCGCCAGCACGCCGGCTCAAGTCACCGAGGCCGCCAACCGCGGCGACCCGCTGGGGCGTGATACCATTCTGCGCTTTCTCAAGATCCTCGGCGACGTGGCGGGCGACGCTGCGCTGACCCTGGGTGCGAGAGGCGGCGTCTACCTGTGTGGTGGCATCGTGCCACGGCTGATCGACTGGCTGCCTCACAGTGGGTTTCTCAGCGCCTTCTGCAACAAGGGAAGGATGCGCCCTTACAACGAAGCCATCTCCATCCAGGTGGTCACGGCCCCGTGGACGGGGCTGCTGGGCGCCGCCGAGGCGCTCCACAACGAGGAGGTCGAATGATTCCGGCAACGCTCAAGACACGTATCGACGAGGTAGAGGGCCAGGGGCACATCCACTGGGCCGGCCGCGACATCTGGGTGGCCAACGAGAGCTGGGGCCAGCTGGCGATCTCGTTGCAGGGCGCCCAGGTGCTTCACTTTCAACCTGCGCCCGACGCCACGCGAGCCGCAGGCGCATCTCCCGCGCCCGACCCCACGCGAGCCGCAGGCGCTTCTCCCGCCAAAGCCACCGTCGACAGCGGTGCGGATGATCCTCTGGTGCCCGCTGGCTGGCTGTGGGTGACCCCCACGCCCCAGGACGTGCCGGGTGCGATTCGTGGCGGCATCCCCCTGTGCTGGCCGTGGTTCGCCGACGAGAACACCGCCGACGAGTCCCCCGACCGCTCCGGCCCGATGCACGGCCCGGCGCGCAAGGCCGACTGGCAACTGGACGCGGTGGACGAGCACGAAGACGGCGTCGAGGTGCACCTGTCACTGCCACAGCGCCTGCACAGCCAGTTGCATCCCCGTGCGGTGGTCCAGGCCAACGCCCAGCGTCTGCACGTGGAGCTGATCACCGAGCACCTGGGCGAGACGCCGGTGAAGATGACCGCCGCCCTGCACAGCTATCTGGCGGTGGATCAGGTCTTCGCCTGTCGCGTCGAAGGCCTCGTCGGGGCCCGCTACCTGGACAAGCTCAAGGGCTTCGCCGAGAGCGAGCAGGTGGGTGAGCTCGGGGTCCGTGAAGGCGTCGATCGTATCTATCATTCCAACGCCGAGGTGGTGCTCGATGACGGCCAGCGCCGCCTGCGAGTGGCTCGCCAGAACAGCGACTCGGTGGTGGTGTGGAATCCCGGCGAGACACCCAACCCGGACACCCCGCTGGACGCCGCCCGCCGTTTTCTGTGCGTCGAGTCCGCCAACACCCGCCTCGATCCGGTGTGGCTGGTACCCGGCGCCCAGCATATGCTCGGCACCACCCTGTCGCTGGCCGACAACCACTGATCGACGAGGAATCCCGCCATGACCCCCGTGATCGCCTTTGGTGAAGCCCTGGTCGACATGCTCTCCAGTCGTCTCGGTGATGCCGCCGAGGGACCAGAGACCTTCACCCCCTACGCCGGTGGCGCGCCGGCCAACGTGGCCGTGGCCTGTGCGCGACTGGGACTGACCAGTCGCTTTCTCGGCATGCTGGGCGACGACCACTTCGGCGACTTCCTGGCCCGTGAGCTCGAGCACCACGGCGTCGACGTCTCCGGCGTATCGCGCACCCGCGAGGCCCGCACCGCCCTGGCCTTCGTCTCCCGCGACGCAGACGGCGAGCGCACCTTCGACTTCTATCGTCCTCCCGCCGCCGACCTGTTGTATCGCACCGAGCATCTGCCCCATGGAGTGTTCAGCGAGCCCGCCATCGTCCACCTGTGCAGCAACAGCCTTACGGACGATGCCATCGCCGCCACCTCCCTGGCGATCACCGAGATGGCCTCCCGGGCTGGCTGTCTGGTCAGCGTCGATGCCAACCTGCGTCACAACCTCTGGCCCGAGCACAGCATCGACGTCGGCCTGGTCACCCGCCTGCTCGACCAGGCCGACCTGATCAAGCTGTCCACCGATGAACTCGACGCCCTGCGGGGTGATCACCCACGTGACGACTGGCTGGCCGAACGCCTGGCCGCCGGTGCTCGCCTGATCGTGATCACCGATGGTCCCGGTGCGGTCGCCGCCCACACCACCCAGGGCGTCAAGCGCATGACACCGCCGCCGGTCAAGGCGGTCGATACCACCGCCGGTGGCGATGCCTTTATCGGCGGTCTGCTGGCGGCTCTGGCCGACCACGACTGGCAGCGCCCCAACTGGCAGCACGACGAGGCCTTCCTCGAACGCGCCCTGACCCTGGCCTGTCGCTGCGGCGCCCACGCGGTGACGCGCCCCGGCGCCTACGCGGCCCTGCCGCGCCGCGAAGACGTGATCGACAGCTGACATCACGACAACCTCGGGTGACCCGAAAGTCCCCCGCCGCCATGCCAGGGCCTATCGCCTCCCCGCCCCGGCATGGCGCCAGCGATTGACCAGCCTGTGGACGATCAGCGGCAGAAAGATGGCAGCCACCGCGCAGCCCTGGAACCAGGCCAGACGATAAGGGTGCGCCCATGCGCCCGAGTATCCAGTCAGGATCCCCGTGCAGGTCAGCACGATGGCCGCGGTGATCGTTGCCGCCAACCACTCGAGCCTGACCCAGCGCCGCGACCAGCGGTATACCACGACTCCTTCGACCAGCGACAGCAACACAACCCCCCACGAGTGGTAGCCCAGGGTCATCCCCCAGGACACACCACCCCGATACTCCCTGCCCAGGTAATCGGCGATCTCATGACCGACGCTGTACCCCACCACCAGTAGCAGAAAGCGCAGTCCTGGTAGTCCAAGCACGCGGTAAAGCAATCCTAGCTTCATTGACGGCCTATTCCATCACTGCGTTGACGGCTTGGGTCAGGCCAGGTCCCTGGCCTGCACCAGATGCCTTCCGGCTGGCGCGCTGATGGCGCCCTGCACCAGCGCCTCGGCGATGCGGGCCACCGGACTGGGTCGCCACTGGCGCGGCAGCAGCGGACGCAGACCGCGAGAAAGCGCGAGCCCCAGGCGCTCGGCGTGGCGCACCTCGGCTCGCTCACCGTCGATCAGGCCCGGCCTGACCAAGGTCAGGCTGGGGTAGTCGAGGTCGAGCAACTCGGCTTCCAGTTCGCCCTTGACCCGGGAGTAGAAGAAGCGCGAGCCACGATCGGCGCCTAGCGCCGAGTTCAAGGCAAAGCGTTCGGCACCGGCGGCTCTGGCGCGGCGCGCAAACCACAGCGGCAACTCGAGATCCACACGTCGAAAGGCCTCTCGCGAGCCGGCGGCCTTGAGGGTGGTGCCCAGTGCGCAGATCACGCCATCCGCCTTCCACCACTCGTCATTCCCCGCCAGCACCTGTGCATCACCTCGTCCAGTCTTGTCCGGTCGCAGTGACTCCAGATCGGCGAAATCGACGACCGGGGCGGCTAGCCTTGGGTGCTCCAGCGTCAGCGGTCGGCGTACCGGTGCCCGCACCTCGGTGACGTCGGGATGGGCCAATGCCTGGCGCAGCGCCTCGCTACCCACCAACCCCGTCGCGCCCAGTATCAACAGTTTCATAGGTTTTCTCCGCTCGCTCAGGCAACCATCATCCCATGGCGGCGGACAAAAAAAATCCGGCCAGAGGCCGGATCAAGGACAGCACCAGCTGTCGAGAGAGCACATGGATAGGCATGACGCCCTTCCGGTGCAGAGAGCTCAGGAATCATGACGAAGCGGCCAGCGCCGCTTCGTCATCGAGCATTCGGTGATGGCTTCAGTGATGGAAACGATCCGCGGCTTCCTTGGCCAGGGCGCGGATGGCGTCCCAGTCACCGGCGTCGACCAGCGACTTCGGGGTCAGCCAGGAGCCGCCCACGCACATGACGTTAGGCAGCGCCAGGTACTCGGAGGCGTTGCCCAGGTTGATGCCGCCGGTGGGGCAGAAGCGAGCCTCGCCAATGGGGCCGGCGAAGGCCTTGAGCGCCTTGACGCCACCGCTGGCTTCGGCCGGGAAGAACTTGAAGCGACGATAGCCGTACTGCCAGCCGGTCATCAGCTCGGAGATGGTGGCCACCCCCGGCAGCATCGGCACCGGGCTCTCGACGCCATAGCGGTAAAGCGCCTCGGTGGCGCCCGGGGTCACCACGAAGTCGGCACCAGCCTGCTCGACCTGACGATACTGGGCAGGTGTCAGCACGGTACCGGCGGCGATGCTGGCCTGGGGCAGCTCCTTCTTCAGCCGGGCGATGGCCTCGATCGCGCAGTCGGTGCGCAGGGTCACCTCGAGCACGCTGAGACCGCCTTCGACCAGGGCGCGGCCCATGGGCACGGCGTCCTCGATGCGATCGATGACGATCACCGGGATCACCTCGGCCTTCAGGCAGATGCTGTCGAGCTCGGTGGTGCGGGTAGACGGAAGCTGTTTTTCAATGGTCATGAGCGTGGCTCCAGGAAATCAGGGCGCCCAGTAGACGGCCAGCGGGCAGCTAAGAAAGGCACGAATGGGCAGTTCACGTACGTTGTCACCGGCCATGGCGCTTCCCAGCACGGCGCGCTTGTCGTCACCGGTCAGGTGCAGGTAATGGCGGCGGGCATGGTGCAGGCGCTCGGCGCTCAGGGTAATGCGCGCCTGGGGCTGGCTCGGTGTGCGCACCGCCACCACATGGGCATCGGTGCTCAGTGCCAGGTCCAGTTCGCGACTGTCAGGAAAAAGTGAGGCGGTATGGCCATCACCGCCCATCCCCAGGATGACTACCGATGCCGGCCAGGAGAGGCCCGTCAGTCGCTGGGCGACCTCGTCGGTGCCTTCCTCGGGGGTATCGTGTTCGGTGGTGAGCGGGACAAAGGTGGCCGCCTCGGCCCGGTTGATCAGCAGGTGCTTCCTGACCAGCCGGGCGTTGGAATCGTCGGCCTCGGCAGCGACCCAGCGCTCGTCGGCCAGGGTCACGTCGACCCGATCCCAGGGCAGAGTTTCCTGGGACAGTGCCTCGAAGAACGGCACCGGGGTGGAGCCGCCGGACACGATCAGCAGGGCGCGATCCTGGGACGACAGATCCTCGCGCAGCGCCGTGGCCACGGTCTGGGCCAACTGGTGCGCCAGTTGCTCGCGGGGAGACGGAGAAAGTTGCTCGCTGCTCATGTCAGTAGTCCTCGTACCAGCTACGTCCGTCCTGGGTGATCATGGCGATGGAGGCCACCGGCCCCCAGGAGCCTGCCGGATAGCGGCGCGGCGGCTCGTCACGATCCTGCCAGGTAGCGATCAGCTCGTCGCACCAGTGCCAGGCATGCTCGACCTCGTCACGCCGAACGAACAGGTACTGCTGGCCCTTCATGACTTCGAGCAGCAGACGCTCGTAGGCGTCGGGGATACGTGCCTTGGGGAAGGCGCTGTTGAAGTCCAGGTGCAGCGGGCCACGGCGCAGGCGCATGCCCTTGTCGAGACCACTGTCCTTGGTCAGCACCTCGAGGCGGATACCTTCCTCCGGCTGCAGCCGGATGATCAGCTTGTTGGCGGCCAGCGCCCGCTGATCCGGGTCGAAGATATAGTGCGGCTGCTGACGGAAGTGGATCACGATCTGTGACAGCTTCTCGGGCATGCGCTTGCCGGTACGCAGGTAGAAGGGCACGCCGGCCCAGCGCCAGTTGGACACCTCGGTCTTCATCGCCACGAAGGTCTCGGTATGGCTGCGGGTATTGGCGCCTTCTTCCTCGAGATAGCCGGGTACACTGGTGCCGTCGCTGGTGCCGGCGGTGTACTGTCCGCGCACCACGTCACGTCCGATCATGTCGTCGGTGAATGGCTTGAGCGCCTTGAGCACCTTGACCTTCTCGTCGCGGATGGCGTCGGCGTCGAGGTTGGCCGGCGGGTCCATGGCGATCAGGCAGACCAGCTGCAGCAGGTGGTTCTGGACCATGTCCCTGAGCTGGCCAGCCTCGTCGAAGTAGCCCCAGCGGCCCTCGATGCCGACCTTCTCGGCCACCGTGATCTCCACGTGGGAAATATGGTTCTGGTTCCACTGGGTTCCGAACAGCGGATTGGCAAAGCGCAGCGCGATCAGGTTCTGCACCGTCTCCTTGCCCAGGTAGTGGTCGATACGATAGACCCGTGACTCGGGGAACACCGCCCCCACCGCATCGTTGACCTCCCGCGACGACTCCAGGTCGTAGCCGATCGGCTTCTCCACCACCACGCGGCTTTGCTCGTCCAGGCTGCCACTGGCCTCGAGGTGGCGGCAGATATCGCCATACAGGCTCGCCCCCACCGCCAGATAGACCACCAACGGGCGCTGCTGACCGCCCTGCTCACGCCACTCGGCGATGGCGCCATAGCCTTCCACCGTGGTGAAGTCCACCGACAGGAAGGACAGGCGATCGAGGAAACGGGCGACCACCTTGTCATCGAGCTCGCTCGACTTGACGTATTCCTTCAAGGAGCCATGGATGCGCTCGCGGAAGGCCTCCTGGTCGATGTCCTGACGCGCCAGGCCAAGAAGCCGGGTGTCGTCATGCAAGAGCCCCTCGCGGTCCAGCTGGTAGAGCGCCGGGAACAGCTTGCGGCGAGACAGGTCGCCCAGGGCGCCGAACAACGCCAGATCGATGTCGGTACGCTCGGCGTCACCGGATCGGGTGTGTCGTGTCATAACCGTCCTCGTTTGGTGGTAGACCCCTGGATATCGCAGAAGGCTATCGAGCGAGATGTGTCCTGCTTACCGTCAGGGTATCTAAGTTTACAAAAAAATGGTCAACTTTCGACGGCCAGATTGAAAAATATTTTGTAAACTTACACAAAATATCCCGCTGGCGCGCTTATACGTTGGATGTAGATCGGTGGAGCGCTAGGATAGCCGCCAATACGTAGTTAAATCACCACATCCCCAGAGAGAATTGTCTCGGGTACCCCAATAAATGCGCCGCTGCCCGCGCACCACCGCGCAGTTGCCCGCGCCTTTCGTCACGGAGCCGACCTCGACCATGGTTCGCCACGACCTTATCGAACGCATTCGCACCCGCCTCGACGAGCTCAACCGCTCCGAGCGCAAGGTCGCCGACGTCATTCTGGCCGACCCCGCCGCTGCAACCGGCATGAGTATCGCCAGTTTGGCTCAAGCTGCCTCGGTCAGCGAACCCACCGTCAATCGCTTCTGCCGAAATTTCGAGGCCAAGGGCTATCCCGACTTCAAGATCCAGCTGGCCCAGAGCCTGGCCGGCGGCACCCCCTATGTCAGCCAGGCGGTGGAACCCGATGACGGTGCCGAGGCCTACAGCGGCAAAATCTTCGGCGCCACCATCGCGGCGCTGGACCTCGCCAGTCGGGAGGTCGCTCCCGAGCGCATCGAGCGCATGGTCGACTACCTGATCCAGGCCAAGCAGATCCACTTCTTCGGACTCGGTGCCTCCGGCGCGGTGGCCCAGGACGCCCAGCACAAGTTCTTTCGCTTCAACCTGCCGGTCAGCGCCTACATCGACGTACTGATGCAACGCATGGTCGCCTCGGCCTGCCACACCGGCGACGTGGTGGTGGTACTGTCCTATACCGGGCGCACCCGGGAACTGGTCGACATCGCCGCCCTGGCCCGTGAAAACGGTGCCGTGGTGCTCGGTATCACCGCGCCGGACTCACCTTTGTCGCGCCAGTGCACCGAAACCCTTGCGGTCAGCGCGCCCGAAGACACCGACCACTACATGCCGATGACCTCACGCATGGTACAGCTTGCTCTGATCGACGTGCTGGCCACCGGCGTCACCCTGCGTCGCGGCGAGGACTTCCTGCACCACCTAAAGAAGATCAAGGACAGTCTGCGCAGCACAAGGTACAGCGTCGACGAGTGACAACAACGTCAGGCCCGCTCCTCGGCTTGCCTCCTTAGCGTATTGGCACAACAATAGCGGCCTGTCTTGTGTCCCTGTCCGCACGCCGCCATCCATACCATTGCCAGGAAGCCTCATGCGATCACTGCCATCCCTGACCTCCGTTCTGACCGTCTTGAGCCTGGGGCTGTTCAGCCTGCCGACGCTGGCCGAGCAGACCGAGACCTTCCGCTTCACCGCCATCCCCGACGAGGACGAATCGCGTCTGGTGGAGCGCTTCTCGCGGGTGGCCGACTATCTGTCCGAGACGCTCGAGGTCGAGGTCGAGTACGTGCCGGTGAAGTCCTACGGTGCGGCGGTCACCGCCTTCCGCAATGACCAGGTCCAGCTGGCCTGGTTCGGCGGTCTGTCCGGTGTGCAGGCCCGTCGTCTGGTGCCCGGTTCCCAGGCACTGGCCCAGGGGGTCGAGGATGCGGCTTTCGAGAGCTACTTCATCGCCCACTCCAGCACCGGACTCGAGGCCGCCGACCAGCTGCCCGAAGAGATCGAGGGCAAGACCTTCACCTTTGGCGCCAAGACCTCCACTTCCGGTCGCCTGATGCCGGAGCACTACCTGCGCGAGCGCTTCGACGCCGCGCCGGAAGAGCTGTTCTCACGGGTCGGCTTCTCCGGTGATCACTCACGCACCATCGCCCTGGTCGAGGCCGGCACCTACGAGCTGGGCGCGGTCAACTTCAAGGTGTGGGACGCGGCGCTGGAAAATGGCGATGTCGACACCGACAAGGTCAGCGTGATCTGGTCTACCCCGAGCTACCCGGACTACCAGTGGACCCTGCGCGGCGACGCCGATGAGGCCTTCGGCGAAGGCTTTACCGACAGGGTTCGCCAGGCACTGCTCGAGATGGAAGATCCCGAACTGCTGGAGAGCTTCCCGCGTTCCGGCTTCATTCCCGCCGACAACAGCATGTACGCCCCCATCGAGACGGTCGCCGAGAGCCTCGGCCTGCTGCGCTGATGGACGATGGCCAACGTCAGGTCACCGGCGGCCGGGACAACGGCCACGGTGACTTCCCGACACTGATCCTCGACGGGGTCGACCTGGGCCACGCCGACCACAGGGTGCTGCATGACGTCCACCTTCGCCTTGCGCCCGGCGAGCGCATCGCCCTGCTCGGGGAAAGCGGCGTCGGCAAGTCCACCCTGCTGGCGGAGCTGCGCCGCCGTCTTGGCCGCCACGCCGCCTGGTGTCCCCAGTACCACGGCCTGGTGCCTCAGCTATCGGTCTACCATAACGTCTACATGGGCAGGCTGGAGCGCCACTCGGCGCTGGTCAACCTGTGGAACCTGGTCAGGCCGCTGCGCCAGGCCTGGGAAGATGTCGCAAGTCTGTGCGCCGAACTGGGACTCGAAGGTGCCATCAGGCGCCCGGTAGGTCGGCTGTCGGGTGGCCAGCGCCAGCGGGTCGCCATCGCCCGGGCGCTCTATCAGCGCCGCCAGGTCTTTCTCGGTGACGAGCCGGTCGCCAGCGTCGACCCCCACCAGGCCATGGCGCTGCTCGATCGAATCGATGCCCAGCACGCTACCACGGTGATGGCGCTGCACCAGCGCGAGCTGGCGCTGAGCCACTTCGATCGCGTCTGGGGGCTGGCCGACGGTCGCGTGGTGCTCGACGCGCCCAGCGAAGATCTAAGCCTCGATGATCTCGACGCGCTCTACCCCAGTGCGTCACGCACGGCTCCCACGCCCGCTGCTCCCAGCCCTGCTCGCGACGACAGCAGCGATTCGCCGGCCGAGGCCAGCACTCGCCACGCCTCGCACCAGGCCGGCGAGGAGCAGGCAAGACCGTGAGAGCCGCGCAAGCGACACGCCCAGGCCTGTTGGCCGGCGACGGTATCGGTGCCCGCCTGGCACGCCACAGCCTGTGGCTGGTGGTGCTGGCTGCCCTGGCGATTCCGCTGGCCGACCTCGAAGTATTGAGCCGCGATCCCTGGGGCGAACTCGGACGCATGGCAATGGGCCTGGCGCTGCCTGACTTCGGCGCCATCGAGACGCCCCTGCAGGCCATCGGCCTGACCATCGCGGTGGCCTTCTGGGGCACCCTGGCCGGAGTGGTGCTGGGGCTGCCCCTGGCGCTGGTCTACGCCCGCTCACGCCTGGTGCGCGCGGCCAGTGCCGCGGTGCGGGCGGTACATGAGCTGTTCTGGGCGCTGCTGTTCCTGCAGGTGTTCGGGTTGTCCGCGCTGACCGCCCTGGCGGCCCTGGCGATTCCCTACGCCGGCATCTTCGCCAAGGTCTACGCCGAGATCCTCGAGCAGACGCCCCAGGCGCCCCAGGCGGCGCTGCCCGAGGGTACCGGGCGCCTTGCCCGGCTGGCCTATACCGAGCTGCCCCAGGCCTTCGCCCAACTGGCCGCCTACACCCGCTACCGCTTCGAGTGCGCGCTCAGAAGCAGCGTGCTGCTGGGTTTTGTCGGTCTGCCGACGCTGGGCTACCAGCTCGAGAGCGCCTTTCGCGAGGGCCGCTACTTCGAGGCCGGTGCCCTGCTGTGGGCCTTTTACCTGCTGATCGCCACCCTGCCCTGGTGGGCCCATCGGCGCCTGCTGCTGCCGCTGGGGCTGGCCAGCGTGTGGTTGCTGGGTCCCTGGCCCGAGATCGACCCAGGCCTGTTATGGCGCTTCGTCAGCGTAGACATCTGGCCCCGCGCCCTGCTTGAGGGCGACATCGGCGGTGTGCTCCGCTGGCTGGCCGAACTGCCCGACCTCGTCGGCGCGGTGGCCAATACCCTGCTGCTGGGGCTGCTCGGCACCGTCGGCGCCCTGCTGCTCGCCCTGGTGCTGTGGCCCCTGGCCTCGCGCCACTTCGGCAGTCGCGTCAGCCAGGGCATCGGCCAGGGTCTGCTGATCTTTCTGCGCTCGACCCCGGAGCTGATGCTGGCCTTAGTCTTCCTGTTGCTGCTGGGGCCATCGCTGCTGCCGGCCTGGCTGGCCCTGGCGCTGCATAACGGCGCCCTGATCGCCTTTCTGGTATGTCGCCACGCTCAGGCCATCGAGCCCGGCATGCCGGGACTCCCGGCCTCGGGGCGGCTGGCCTACGAGCTGTTGCCGCGGCTGTACCCGGGCATGCTGGCGCTGGTCTACTACCGCGCCGAGGTGATCCTGCGTGAAAGCGCCCTGCTCGGCATGCTTGGGGTCGCCACCCTCGGCGACAATATCGACGACGCCTTCCAGACCTTGATGTTCGACGTGGCCTTCGCCCTGCTGGTGATCACCGCCCTGCTCAATATCGCCGTCGACGCCCTGGCCCGCCGTCTGAGGCCCTGTGAGCCGCCTATGGAAGACCCCTGCCTGCGCTGAAGACAAGACGTCTTGAAGGGCGGCACAGGCGTTTTATCCGGCGCACCCGGACGCCAGGACCAATGCCTCAAAAACAACACAAACGACAACGCCGGCCACGGGGCCGGCGTTGTCGTTCGAGCGGACGGCTATGTCAACGGCTATGTCACTGGGGCTCTGTTACAGGCCCTTGACGGCGGCGGTGACGGTGATCTCGACCTTCAGCTCCTTGGCCGGCATCGGCGCGCACACGCAGGTACGGGCGGGGGCGTGGCCTTCCGGCACCCAGGCGTCCCATACCGCGTTCATGGCGGCAAAGTCCTCGCCGTTCTGCAGGTAGATGGTGGCGCTCAGCAGATGCTCGCGGTCGCTGCCCACCTCGGCCAGCAGCTCATCGACACGCTCCAGCATGCTGGTGGTCTGGGCGGTGATATCCCCCTGACGGGCGTCCGGTCCGGCGACCTGACCACACAGGTAGGCAACACCGTGGTGGATGACGGCGCGGCTCATGCGGGTCTTGGTGTCGTGACGCTGAATGCTCATCGCTCTCTCCAAAAAAGTCGGTATTTCTAAAAAATCTCGAAAAGACAGCCGATTCGACCACCTCTTCACCAGTGTCTTCTCTGCAACGTTAGACAGCCGCCCAATATAGCCAACTTCTCCCTGCGCCAGATAGTCTGTTGTCGCGCTTTTGCCTCTTTTGCGATGTCAGGTATCCCTCACCCCGGCGACATAGTCACGACAGTCCTGCTGTCGCCCAACCGTTTATATGAGGGTTTGCAAATGAAACGTTCCGTCATGATGGCCGCCGTGCTGTCCACCGCCCTGGCGCAAGCCGGCGCCATCGCCACCGTCCAGGCCGCCGATGGCGACATGGAAAAGTGTTACGGCGTCGCCCTGGCCGGAGAGAACGACTGCAAGGCAGGGCCAGGCACCACCTGCGCCGGCACCTCTACCGTCGACTACCAGGGCAACGCCTGGACCCTGGTCCCGGAAGGCACCTGTACCGATATCGAAACGCCCCACGGCAATGGCAGCCTGAGCGAGGTCGAGCGCCCCTGAGCCAGAGCACTGGCGCCACGGGGAGGCTACGGCCTTCCCGTGACGTTTACACGCCAAGCCTCAAGCCATAGCGAATCGCCCATGCCCTCTTCCCTGTCATCCAGCCTTCCACGCGAGTCGCTCGAGACGCCCGTCTCGGCGTCCTTGCCAGCGCCACAGCCAATGGCGGCCAATGCGGTCGGTATCGGCCTCAAGTTTCAGCATATGCAGGCGCTGGTCCATCTGGCTCACTCGGTTCACTCAGCCAAGTCGGCCCAGGCCCCGGACTTTCTCGAACTGCACGCCGAGAACTACATGAACGCCGGCGGGCCCCTTCAGGATCGACTCGATGAACTGGCACGCTGCTACCCGCTCTCGGTCCACGGCGTCGGCCTGTCGCTGGGCAGTGCCGAGGGCATCGACCCGGCCCACCTGGAGCGTCTTGCACGCCTGGTCGATCACCTGAACCCCGCGCTGGTCTCCGAGCACCTGGCCTGGAGCCGTCTCGACGGCCACAGCTACAACGACCTGCTGCCGGTGCCGCTGACCGAGGAATCGCTACGGGTTCTCGGCGACAATATCGCCCGCACCCAGGACCGTCTCGGCCGCCGCCTGCTGGTGGAGAACCCGAGCCTCTACGTCAGCCTCGACAATCGCTTCAGCGAGACCGAGTTCCTCCAGCGGCTGGTGGACACGACCGGCTGTGGGCTGCTGTTCGACGTCAACAACGCCTATATCAGCGCCGCCAACCTGGGACGCGACCTGGATGCCTATCTGGACGAGGTGCCCTGGGCCGCCGTCGGCGAATGGCACCTGGCCGGCCACAGCCTCGATGCCGCCGGCGAGCTGTACATCGACGACCATGGCAGCGCCGTCAGTGAGCCGGTGTGGCAACGCTACCGTCAGGTGCTCGCCCGGCGTCCCGGCCTGCCCACCCTGATCGAGTGGGACAACCGGGTGCCGACGCTAGAGCGCTGGATGCAGGAGGTCGACCTGGCACGCCGGCATCAGCATGCAGCCCATGGCCCCGGCGCCGATGCGAGCACCACCCTGGCAGCCAGCGCCTCGGCGCAAGCCACCGGGAGAGCGCCATGAGCGGCCTGCTCGATTGGCAGCGCAGTTTCATCGATGCCATGCATCGCCCCCAGGCGACGCCACCACAGCTCGGCCACAAGGCCGGGCTCGACGTCTACCGCAACAATATTCGCTCAAGCCTGATCGAGGCCCTGAAGGAAGCCTTTCCCCATACCCTGACCCTGCTGGGCGAGGGCTGCTTCAGTGCCGAGGCCGCGAGTTTCGTGGCCACAAGCCCCCCCGACGATCCCCGCCTGAGCCGCTATGGCCAGGGCTTCGCCGACGCTCTGGCGCGCGCACCGGCGCTTGCGCCCTATCGCTTCGTCGCCGATATCGCGCGACTCGAGCACGCCCGGCTTCAGGTCAGTCACGCAGCCGAGGCGGTGCCGCTGGAGGCGTCCGATATCGGCGCCGTCCTTGACGACCAGCGGCTCGTCCAGGCCCGTCCGGCCAGCCGGACCATCCGTTGCCAACATGACGTCGAAGCCCTGTGGCAGGCGCTGGAGAGCGGAGAGGGTGGCGCCCCCCTGGGCGAGCGAGGCGCCGGCCACTGGCTGGTGATCCGCTCGGGTCGCCAGGTCAGGCTTAGGCCACTCGATGCGGCAAGCGCAGCGTTGTACGGCTTGCTGGACACACCGACCTCGCTGTCCCAGGCGCTGAGCGAACTGGCCGACAGCGGCGTGGCAGAGGATGCGCTCGGCCACGCTCTGGGCACCCTGGTCGGCCATGGCGCGCTCGCGGTACCGGACCCCGCCCCCACTTTGTTACGAGGCACCCCATGACACCGATGACAAACCTGCTGGACACCTACTACGGGCGACTCTGCCCCTGGCTAGAGCGTCGTTCGCTGGACCTGGTGCTGGCGTTGATGCGCTTGGTGCTCGGCGCCGTGTTCTTTCTGTCGGCGCTGACCAAGGTGGAGGGATTCGGTATCGCCGACAGCACCTTCTTCCTGTTCGAGCACGAATACGCCCTGCCGTTGATTTCACCGGTGCTGGCCGCCTACCTGGCAACACTCGCCGAGTTCTCGTTGTCGCTGCTGCTGTGGGCGGGGCTTGCCACGCGACTGGCGGCCTTCGGGCTGTTGATCATGACCCTGGTGATCCAGACCTTCGTCTATCCCGAGGCCTGGGTCACCCACGGACTCTGGGCGGCGAGCCTCGCCACCCTGATCCTGCGCGGCGGCGGCTGTCTCTCGCTGGAATGGCTGCTGTGCAGGATGAAGGGCAAAGGTCGCGAATCGGTGACGCCACAGCAGGACCGCGTCGACGACGCATAGACGCATAAAAAACGACCCGCCGCCGAACAGGATTCGGCGGCGGGTCGATGTCGATGTCGGCTCAGCCTCGTCAGCGCAGCAGCAGCACCGGCAGCGAGGTGCGCCTGAGGACACTGGTGGTGGTGCTGCCCACCAGCAGATGGCGAATCCGCGAGTGGCCATAGGCTCCCATCACCACCATCTCGATGGCGTGGTCCTTCTGGTAGGTGCGCAGGGTCTCCTCGACCTCTCCGGCGCGAATCTCGCCCTGGGCCTCGTGACCGGCGCCCTTGAGGCTGTCCAGCGCCCACTCCAGCTGGGTGCGGTTATCACCGGTATCGGCACCGACCATCACCACGTGACAGGCGATCCCCTTGAATAGCGGGCTCCTGGCCAGCAGCTCGACGCCCTTGCGGGTGGTCTTGCTGCCATCGAAGGCGATCATCACCCGAGTCGGCGGCGTGAAGCTCTCCGGCACCATCAGAATCGGCCGATGCAGACCGCGAACCACCCGCTCGAGATTCGAGCCCAGGTGCTCGCTGGCCTGCTGGGCGCTCTCGCCCCGCTTGCCGATCACCAGCAGGCGGATCTCGTCTTCCAGCTCCAGTAGTGTCTCCACCAGGGTGCCGTTGCGCTGTCGGCAATGCAGGTCATCAACACCACTGGCGCTGGCGCGATCCTTGGCCGCCTTGAGCATCAGGCGGCCGTGCTCCTGGGCGACCTTGGCCCGCCGCTCATCGAGACTGGCCAGCTCCTCGAGCAGGTGCTCCCTGGCGCCGAGTCCCAGGTTACCGGACAGATCGGCCTCGGCGGTCTGGGGGTGGTTATCCACCACGTGAAGAAACGTCAGCGGCGCATCGAGGGCCTGACTGGCCCAGGCGGCAGAGTCGCAGACCCCTTCGGAAAACTGGGACCCGTCGATGGCGGCCATCACCTGTTCTGTCATGAAATCGTCCTGCCTGGCGTTGGGGGCGAACGCGCGTCCTCAGACGTCGCGTTCCATCGATTGTGGCCTTGTCGTCGCGCCCGAGCGGGGCGCGACCCTCAGACCTGTTGTCTAGCCCGATCCGGGTGTTACCTCCAGTTCTACACCAACTGGCACACACCCGTCACATCTTCGGCGCCTGCCTCAGTGACCACCCATCAGCTTTTCCACCGCCGCCGGGTTATCGTGGATGGCGTAGCGATCGACGATGGTGGCGCTGGCCTCGTTGAGCCCGATCAGCTCGACGTCGGTGCCCTCACGGCGGAACTTGATCACCACCATGTCCAGCGCCTGGACCGCGGTGATGTCCCAGAAGTGGGCACGTGACAGGTCGATGACCACCTTCTCGACGCTTTCCTTGAAGTCGAAGGCGGCGGAGAAACGCTGAGACGAGGCGAAGAACACCTGGCCGACCACGCGGTAGCGCCGTCCCTTGCCGAGCTCCTCTTGCTGTTCCAGTTCGTCACTGGCGATGTACAGGAAGTTGCCGACCTTGTTGGCGAAGTTGAGCGCGGCGATCAGCACACCGACGAACACACCGATCGCCAGGTTGTGGGTCCACACCACCACCGCCACGGTGGCGATCATCACCACATTGGTGGACATCGGGTGCTTCTTGAGGTCGCGCAGCGAGCTCCAGCTGAAGGTACCGATGGACACCATGATCATCACCGCCACCAGCGCCGCCATGGGGATGCGCGAGACCCAGTCCGACAGGAACACCACCATCAGAAGCAGGAAGACCCCCGCCAGCAGGGTAGACAGGCGTCCACGACCACCGGACTTGATGTTGATCACCGACTGGCCAATCATCGCGCAGCCCGCCATGCCGCCAAGCAGACCGGTACCGATGTTGGCCAGACCCTGGCCCTTGCACTCGCGGTTCTTGTCGCTGGAGGTGTCGGTCAGATCGTCGACGATAGTGGCGGTCATCATCGATTCGAGCAGACCAACCACGGTCAGCATGACCGCATAGGGGAAGATGATGCCGAGGGTCTCGAGATTCAGCGGCACGTCAGGCCACAGGAACATCGGCAGGGTATCGGGCAGCTCGCCCATGTCACCGACGGTGCGGATGTCCATGCCGGTCGCCAGGTAGACGCCGGTCAGCACCAGGATGCACACCAGCGGGGACGGCAGCAGCTTGCCGATCCTGGGCACGTAGGGGAACAGATAGATGATGCCGAGACCCGCCGCGGTCATCGCGTAGACGTGCCAGGTGACGTTGGTCAGCTCAGGCAGCTGGGCCATGAAGATCAGGATCGCCAGGGCGTTGACGAAGCCGGTCACCACCGAGCGCGAGACGAAACGCATCAGATCGGCCAGGCGCAGATAGCCGGCGATGATCTGCAGTACCCCGGTCAGCAGGGTCGCGGCCAGCAGATATTGAAGTCCGTGCTCCTTGACCAGGGTCACCATCAACAGTGCCATGGCGCCGGTGGCGGCAGAGATCATCCCCGGCCGGCCCCCGGCGAAGGCGATGATCACCGCCATGGAGAAGGAGGCGTAGAGGCCAATCTTGGGATCGACACCTGCGATGATGGAGAAGGCGATGGCCTCCGGAATCAACGCCAGGGCCACGACGATGCCGGACAGCACGTCGCCCCTAATATTGGAAAACCAGTCTTGCTTGATCGATCGCATCATGAGGCGGTCCAGGGGGAGTGGTTGTGAGATATCGCGACAAGCGGCCCAGGGCCGACCGTTTCTCCACGACAGCAGCGCACCGGGAGGCGTTAGCCTGGCGCTGTCATGATGTAGTGGAGACACGGGAAGGGGCGCAGTTTACCAGAACCACCTGAGCAAGGCGACGCTGCTACCCAGCCTGTCTTTGCCTTGTCGCCGCATTGTCGCCACCCCGGTCTCGATCCGGCCAAGTCCGCCCGGTGGCATCTTCTGAAAAAAATGTGTAAGGATCGTTGCCCCCTGCCGACTCAGCTGACTACGTCCAAGGAACGCGACATGGAGCGATGCGCCACGACGCCACCGTCACCGCGAACGGAGAGCCAATCGCCGGGCCCGCCGCTAATAGCGCTCGAGCATAGTCTCGCGCGCCATGGGTGGCCTCTGTCCGGGCATCGACTGGAACCGCTGGCCGATACCGGCCTGGCCCACTGGCATGTGCGCCTGGCCGGCGGCAGTGACAAGGGCGGCTGGCTGGCGCGGTTGCCCAAGCAGAGCCAGATGGGGCTGGACGCGGCGTCCAACCTGGCCTATCAGGTCGCCTGCTTCGATCGCGCCCAGGCCAGTGGCCATACACCCAGGCTCGATGACTGGCTGCCCTGCGACGACCTGCTGCCCAGAGGCGCGCTGGTGGTGGAGGCCATCGATGGCCGTCCCGCCAGCCTGCCCTCGGACCTGCCGGCCCTGACCTCGGCCCTGGCCAGCCTGCACCGGCTGCCGCTGCCCGATCACCGTGCCCCCCTGGCGTCACCGGTGGATCCCTGGCGAGAGATGCTCGACGAGATCGCCACCCAGGCCCGCTTTCTCCCCGGGGCCGGGCTGTCTCGCACCAGCACTGCCCTGATCGAACAGGCGCTGGCACAGCTCCCTGAGCGACTTCGCATCGCCGACGACGAGATTCGCCTGATCAGCTTCGATGCTCACCCCGGCAACTTTCTGATCACGCCTCACGGACGCGCCGTACTGGTGGATCTGGAAAAGTGCCGCTATTCGCTACCCGGCTTCGACCTGGCCCACCTGAGCCTTTACACCTCCACCACCTGGGACCTCAACAGCCGCGCGGTGCTGTTCGTCGAGGATCTGGTGGCGCTGTATCGGCGCTGGCAGGAACTGATGGCCGAAGACAGTCATCACAGCGACTGGTCGACGCTGATCACCTGTCGTCGCGCCATGTGGCTATGGTCGCTGACCTGGTGTGCCAAATGGCGTGCCCAGCAGCGCCGCCAGGTCGACAGGCAGCACAGTGGTGAAGACTGGTCGGCACAGCTAAGCGACCATGCCTTGATCGCCCATGTGGCCGACCGCGTCGATCACTACCTCTCGGCCCCCATCATCAGGCGTGTCGCCGACGAACTCGAGGAACTCGTCCGTGCCGGCTGACGCTCCCGGCTCTGTCTGGCCCGGCCCTGCCCGGTTCTATCCAACCCTGTCCGGCTCTATCCGACCCTGCCTATCCATCGTCACAAGGACGCGACCATGACCACACCTTTTTCCTGTAGACGCCCGTTGTCCGACCTCCGCTTGACCTGGCCTCCCGGTGGCGCCTTCGTCCTCACCGCCCTGGCTGCCCTGGGGCTAGGCTCGCCCGCCTGGGCCCAGGATACGTCCACGCCGCTGAACCAGCCGTGGCAGGAGATCGAGCAGCAGGCCAGGGGGCAGACGGTCTACTTCAACGCCTGGGGCGGTGACCCCAACGTCAATGGCTATCTCGACTGGGTCGCCGACGAGCTCGAACAGCGCCACGACATCGATCTGGTCCACGTCAAGCTCGACGACACCGCCGCTGCGGTCTCCCGGGTACTGGCCGAGAAGTCCGCCGGCAACGTCGACGAGGGCGCCATCGACCTGATCTGGATCAACGGCGAGAACTTCGCCGCGATGAAGGCCAATGATCTGCTGCTCGGGCCCTTTGCCCAGCGGCTGCCGAACTTCGCGCTGACCTCGCCGGACGCCAATCCCGAGATGACCACCGACTTCACCGTCCCCACCGAGGGTTTCGAGTCACCCTGGGGCAAGGCCCAGCTGACGTTCTACTACGACAGCGAGCGTGTCGAGGCGCCGCCGACCAGCATGGCCGCCCTGCTCGACTGGACCGAGCAGCATCCCGGGCGCTTCACCTACCCACTGGTCCCGGACTTCCACGGTTCCACCTTTCTCAAGCAGGCGCTTATCGCACTGATCGACGACCCGGCGGTGCTTGCCCGCCCCGTCGGCGAAGCCGACGCCGAAGCGACCATGGCACCGCTGTGGGACTATCTCGATGCCCTGCATCCCCATCTGTGGCGCCAGGGGCGGGACTTCCCCGCATCCGGGCCTGCGCTCAGAAGCCTGATGGGCGACGGCGAACTGTCGCTGGCCTTTACCTTCAACCCCGCCGAGCCTGCCGCTGCGGTCAACAACTACCAACTGCCTCCCTCGATTCGCAGCTATGTGCTCGACGGCGGGACCATCGGCAACGTTCACTTTGTCACCATCCCGTTCAACGCCAGCCACCAGGCCGGCGCCATGGTCACAGCCAACTTCCTGCTCTCGCCCGAGGCCCAGGCGCGCAAGCAACGCCTGGACGTGTGGGGCGACCCCAGCGTGCTCGATCTCGCGCGCCTGAATGAGGCCGAGCGTCAGGCACTGACGCCCATGGATGACCAGCCAGCGCGACTGGCGCCACAGGCCCTGCAACAGACCCTGCCCGAGCCGCACCCGAGCTGGATGGAAGCGGTAGAGGCGGCCTGGCTCGAGCGCTATGGCAGCCGCTGATACCTCGACCTTCTCCCGCCTGGTGGGGCTGGCGCCGGCGCTGACGGTGCTGCTGCTGGTGGCCCCGGTGGTGGCCGGCCTGGCAGGCGCTGCAGCGCCGGCCTTCGGCTGGCTGCCGGTGCTCGGTGGAGAGCAGCTGAGCCTGGCGCCCTGGGTGAGCCTGGCGAACACCCCCGGGCTTTTCGAGATGCTGGTGCTCAGCTTCACCACTGGCCTGATCAGCACCGCCCTGGCCCTGACCATCGTGGTGCTGTTTCTCGGTGCCTTCGCCGACAGCGCCGCCTTTGTCTGGCTCAAGCGCCTGCTGTCGCCGCTCCTGGCGGTGCCCCACGCCGCCGCCGCCATCGGTCTGGCCTTTCTGCTGGCGCCCTCGGGCCTGGCCATGCGCCTGGTCTCCCCGGCCTTGAGCGGTCACGCCACGCCTCCTGACTACCTGTTTCCCGGTGATCCCTTTGGCCTTGCGCTGGTCGCCGGACTGGTGGTCAAGGAAGTCCCCTTTCTGCTGCTGATGAGTCTATCGGCGCTGCCTCAGTGCCAGGCCGACGATCGTCGGCACCTGGCACTGTCGCTGGGTTATTCGCCGGTGACCGCCTTTCTCAAGGCGGTCCTGCCGAGCCTGTACCCGCTGATTCGGCTACCGGTCTATGCGGTCATCGCCTTTGCCTCGTCCAATGTCGATGTGGCCATGATCCTGGGGCCGTCCACCCCACCGACCCTGGCGGTCAGCGTGGTCCGCTGGCTTGGCGATCCCGACCTGTCGATGCGCTTCATGGCCTCCGCCGCAGCGCTGAGCCAGCTCGGCATCACGCTGCTGGCACTGGCCTGCTGGTGGTGCCTGGAACAGGCCGTACGCTGGTGCGCCACGCCACGCCTGACCGACGGCCGACGCAACAGCGGTCAACGCCTCGGCAGCCTGCTGGGCGGCGGTCTGACCTGGCTCAGCGTCACCCTGCTCGGTGCCAGTCTGCTGGGGCTGACGCTGTGGTCGCTGGCGGCCTTCTGGCCCTTTCCCTCGGCCTGGCCCACGCCCCTGACCCTGGCCAATTGGGGTCGTGCGCTGCCAGGCCTGCTGCCGGCCGCCCTCGATACCCTGTGGCTGGCGCTGGCCGCCACCGCTCTCGCGACCATCCTGGTGATCGGCTGTCTTGAGAGCGAAGCGCTCAATCACCGCAGCATGGGAGCGAGCGCCACCCTGGTGCTCTACCTGCCGCTGCTGGTGCCACCGGTCGCCTTTCTCTACGGTCTGGTGCAGCTTCAGGCGCAGCTGTCGGTGGCACCGGGCTTCATGGTGGTGGTACTGGGACACTGCCTGTTCGTGCTGCCCTACGTCTTTCTGTCACTGGCCGAGAGCTACCGGCGGCTTGACCCCCGCTGGGCCCAGGTCGCCGCAGGTCTCGGCCATGGCCCGGCCGCCGCCTTTGTACGCGTTCGCCTGCCGCTGCTGCTGGCCCCCATCGCCACCGCCGCCGCCGTGGGGGTCGCCGTCAGCGTCGGCCAGTATCTGCCGACGTTGCTGCTGGGGGCCGGACGCCTGACCACCCTGACCACCGAGGCGGTATCGCTTGCCTCCGGCGGGGATCGTCGCCTGACGGCGGTCTATGCCCTGGCCCAGCTACTCTTGCCGGCACTCGGTTTCGCCCTCGCCATCGGCTTGCCGCGCGTACTGCATCGCCACCGACGCGCCCTGCTGACCTGAACCGCCTCAACGCCATCCGAGCCCACCATGTCACAGACACCAGACACACGATACCACCTTCCCCCCACGTCTCCAGCGAACCCGACGGGCGCACTGGTCTTCGATCGGGTCGTGATCTCGCTGGACGGTGCCCCACTGGTATCACTGAATGCTCAGGTCGCCCCCGGCGAGGTGGTCAGCGTCATGGGGCCTTCCGGTGTCGGCAAGTCCACCCTGCTGGCCTACGCCGCGGGCTTTCTCGCCCCCGCCTTTGACGCACAGGGCGAGGTGCGCCTCGGCGACAGGCGAGTCACCGACCTGCCTGCCTCGGCCCGCCGACTCGGTCTGCTGTTCCAGGATGCGCTGCTGTTTCCCCACCTCAGCGTCGCCGGCAACCTGGCCTTCGGCATGCCGTCGTCTGCCAGCCGACGCGAGCGCCGCGAGGCCATCGAAGAGGCCCTGGCGGATATCGGTCTTGCCGGATTCGGTGAGCGCGATCCGGCAACGCTATCCGGCGGCCAGCGCGCTCGCGTCGCGCTGATGCGCACCCTGCTGTCGCGTCCCCAAGCGATGCTGCTGGATGAGCCCTTCTCCAAGCTCGACGCCGCGCTCCGCCAGGAGATGCGTGACCTGGTCTTCCAGCGCATCCGCGACCATCGTCTTCCGGCGCTGCTGGTCACCCACGACAGGGCAGACGCCGAGGCAGCTGCGGGCCCGATCGTCGAACTGGCGGCCGCCACCGAAGCCCCCGCCGGGGCCGCCTGGCAGGGTGCCCGCCGTGCCTCTCGCTGAACCAGGCTCCCCGACCGTCGCACCACGTCTGTGTGTGGTCATTCCCGTCCTCGATGAGGCAGCGACCATCGTCGCGGGTCTTGAGCGGCTATCCGAGTGGCGCCAGCAGGGCGTCGAGGTGATCGTCGTCGATGGCGGAAGCGAAGACGATACCCAGGCGCTTGCCCGTCCCCTGGCCGATCGGGTCATCGACGGCCCCCGCGGAAGGGCGCGCCAGATGAACCAGGGCGCCGCTGCGGCGAGCGCGCCGTCCTTGCTGTTTCTGCACGCCGACACTCGACTGCCCCCGGCGGCCATGCCGGCGATACTGAAGGCGCTGGAGAAACGCCATTGGGGGCGCTTCGACGTGCGCATCCTGGGCCGGTCGCGCTGGCTATCATTGATCGCCGCCTGCATGAACCTGCGCTCACGCCTGACCGGCATCGCCACCGGCGATCAGGCGATGTTCATGCGTCGCAGCGCCTTCGACGCCGTCGGTGGCTTCCCCGACCAGCCGTTGATGGAAGACATCGAAATGTCCAAGCGCCTCAAGCGGCTGTCGCCGCCCGCCTGCCTTGGCTTCAAGGTGCTCACCGACGGTCGCCGCTGGGAGCAGGGCGGCGTGCTGACGACGATATTGCTGATGTGGCGACTGCGCTTTCGCTATTGGCGAGGGGCCGATCCCGTTCGCCTGGCCGAGGAGTATCGCCATGTGCGCTGACCACGATAGCGACGGGCTGGCAGCCAGCCCGGATCTGGCGAATAGCCAGTCGCATAGCCAGGCGTGCGGCCAGCAGCTCGGCGATCAGCACCCTGTTCACCACGAGGATGGCCTGAAGCTGGCCATCCTGGCCAAGGCGCCGATCCCCGGCCAGGCCAAGACGCGGATGATCCCCGCCCTCGGCGCCGAAGGCGCCGCTCGTCTCCAGCACAGACTGATCGAGTACACCCTGAAGACGGCGCTGGAGACGACGTCCGCGCGCAACATCACGCTTTGGACGGCGCTTGAGCACGACCATCCGTGCTTTGTCGATATCCGCCAGCGGTTCGGCGTGACGCTGAGACCACAGCCTGAAGGCGACCTGGGGGTGCGCATGCACGCGGCGCTGTGCTCGGCAGGTGGCCCGAGCCTTCTAATCGGCACAGATTGCCCGATATTGGATAAGACATTACTAAAAACTTGTCAGAAACGGCTTAAAGACGCAGATAGCGTCTTTCTTCCGGCCGAGGACGGCGGCTATGCTCTGGTTGGAGTTCGTCGCCCCGATCCCCGTCTCTTCCGAGGAATCGACTGGGGCACGTCCAGCGTCATGTCCCAGACGCGCACACGTCTTGCGGAGCTTTTGTGGACGCTGGAGTGTCCAACGACCGTATGGGACCTGGATACGCCCCAGGACCTGGCTCGCCTCGCCGACATGGAAGCCCTCGCCCTGGAGATTCTGCCGTGACCCAAGAAACGCTCACCGACCGCCACAAGAAACTCGCCGCCGTGCGCCCCCGCCTGGTGTCCTTCGCCCGCATGCACCTGCGCGATCATGCCGCCGCCGAGGACGCCGTGCAGGAAGCCATGATCGCCGCCATCGAGAAGAACGACAGCTTTTCGGGGCGCTCCGGCTACGAAACCTGGGTATTCGGCATCCTCAAGTACAAGCTGCTCGACCAGATGCGCCAGCAGAAGCGTCATGGTCGCTGGGAGCCCTTCGATGAAGAGCACAGCGACGACGCCATCGACCGCATGTTTCAACAGGACGGACACTGGGCCGCCGACGCCAAGCCCCAGGCATGGAGCACCCCGGAGCAAGCGTTCGAGAACGAAAATTTCTGGAAAGTATTCGACGCTTGTATGCTGAGTCTTCCAGAAAACGTGGCTCGCGTTTTCTCCCTGCGCGAATTGATGGGCCTTTCCACCGACGATATTTGTAAGGAAGTGGGCATCAAGGAAAACAACGCTTGGGTGATCCTGCATCGGGCTCGCCTCAAGCTTCGCGCTTGCATTGAAAAGGGATGGAAGGAGGACGCGGCATGATGATGTGCAAGGCCGCTACGCGGCTGATGTCAAAGCAGTTGGATGCACCCCTGACGGCCAGGGAGCGTATTTCGCTGCGGTTTCACTTGATGTTGTGCTCGGCCTGTCGCAACTGCGAAAAGCAGTTCGGCATGCTGCACCGGGTCGGCAATGCCTATAACGGCACAATTGATAAACCCCAGGACGGTACGTCCCCTGGCGCGACTACCGACAACGTCGCCAGTGATCAGGACCTGCTGAAGGTAAAGGAAGCGATGGCCGAGGCGGAGACCCGTCGTCAGAACTGAAGGTCTCGGCTGACGGACTGGGCGCAAGGACCTCGACTGACCTACCTCGACTGAACTACCTCGAGGGCAGCATCTCGCTGGTCGACCCACCATTCTGCCTCCCCCTGGCGGGCCACCAAGGCAGCCCGCCGACGGGGCGCCAGTTACCCCCCACCTGAGTCAGCCTCAAGCGATTGCGTGCCAGATCCCCGGTAAAGAGGTCCCGAGCCGGACCCGGTGAGCAAGGCTCGGGAGATGCCTGGGCAAGGCCAGGCCATCATTGCTGGCCCGCTGCCTCCCGCGCCAGCCCGGTCAGGGCCTCGGCGATCTTGTCCACGGGCAGCTCGCAGTCTTGCAGGCCGTGGCGCTCCACCAGGTAATGAGGGTCGTTCCACTCGATCACCAGGTGATCATCCTGCTGGCGAACCAGCATCTTCTGGGGAAGGTCCAGCGCGACACTGCCCTCGCACTGCATCAGTCGAGTGCCCACCTCGGGCTTGCCGAAGATGTAGGTGCGTGTCGCTGGCAATTCCAGCTCCACCCCGGCGGCGTTGGCCTGGTGGTCCACGCTTGCCATCAGTCCCATCCCCCGTTTTTCCAGCCCCTCCTTGAAGCGGGATTCCACCGCCTCCAGGCTATCGGTCGACGTCAGACTGGCGATACCGCTGTCGCTCACCTCGACCTCGCCCTGCGCCCAAGCCATGGTCGCCATCGATCCCGCCAGCACGCTGCCCAGGCACAGGGTGAACATCTTGCGATAGCACTGCTTCATGATGGAGCTTCCTTTCCAGGTCAATGTGCCTACAGCATGGTCGCCGGTCCCCGACCACCACAAGGGGAAATCTCTCACAATCCGGGTTGACGCTGTGTAAGGTTCAACGCCGGGGCGACGACCCAGTACCCATAGCCGACGCGACTGGGCATAGTGCGCGCAATGCAGCTACACGATGTGCGCACAGGCGATGGCCGCCCACACGATTTGGACCTGATGGTTCATATCGTTCATATCGTTCACGTCGTTTCAGCCGCTTCCCCGATTGCCGACGACAGGAGCCTGCATGGCCCGGATTCTTCCCCTTCGCCACCTCGCTGCCCCACCGCCGCGTACCCTGACCTGCGCCCTTGTCTCGGCTGCGGTCCTGATGGCCTCCTGCGCCCAGGCCCAGACCTTCAGCCCGCGCGCCATGCTCGACTGGCCAACCAAGTCCTTCGCCGGCGAAACGGCCTACCGGCTGGTCGAGCGCGATGGCGTCAGCGTGCTCGAAGCGCGCTCCCGGGGGCTGGCTTCGGCCCGCTATCTGGAGCGCGACATCGACCTCGGCGAGACCCCCTACCTGCGCTGGTGCTGGCAGGTATCCGGGGTCTATTCCGGGGTCGACGAACGCACGGAGAGCGGCGACGACTATCCCGCCCGGGTCTACGTGGCCAGACGCACCGGCCTTCTACCCTGGCAGGTGGAGTCGGTCAACTATGTGTGGTCATCGAATCAGCCGGCAGGCACCAGCTGGCCCAACGCCTTTACCGATCGCGCCGTCCTGCTGGCGCTGCAAAGCGGAGGTGCCAAGGCTGGGCAGTGGGTCGGCGAGGTGCGCGACGTGGCCGCCGACTACCGTCGACTGTTCGGCGCGAGCCCCGACGGCGTCGATGGCCTGGCGCTGATGAGCGATGGCGACAACGCCGGAGGCGACGCCACCGCCTGGTTCAGCAAGATGGAGTTCAGCGCCTCGTCGTCGCCGCCTGTCTGTCCCTGACATCAGCGCTGGAACACCACCGTGCGCGAGCCGTTGAGAAACACCCGACGCTGCAGGTGCAGGGTGACCGCCCGGGCCAGGGTGATGCACTCGATGTCACGCCCCCGGGCCACCAGGTCCTCGGCGGTATCGGCGTGGGTGACCGGCTCCACCCCCTGGGTAATGATCGGGCCTTCGTCCAGGTCATCGTTGATGTAGTGGGCGGTCGCCCCGACCAGCTTGACGCCCTTCTCGAAGGCCTGGTGGTAGGGCTTGGCGCCCTTGAAGCCAGGCAGCAGCGAGTGATGGATATTGATCGCTCGACCGGCCAGGCGTTCGCTCATCTCGCTCGACAGCACCTGCATGTAGCGCGCCAGGATCACCAGCTCTGCGCCACTGTCCTCGACGATCCGCCATACCTGGGCCTCCTGCTCGGCCTTGGTCTCGGCGCTGATCGGCAGATGGTGATAAGGCAGCCCGTGCCACTCGGCCAGCGGCGCCAGATCGGGGTGGTTGGACACCACCGCCTTGATGGCAACGGGAAGCTGGCCGGTACGATAGCGATAGAGCAGGTCATTGAGGCAGTGATCCGCCTTGGAAACCATGATCACCACCGGTGTGAGGCGCTCTGGTGAGGTCAGCTCGAATGCCATGGAGAACGGCGCTGCCCGCTCGGCAAAGGCCGCCTCGAAGGCGCCTGCATCGAGCTCGCCCTCCTCGGGAGGGCGAAACTCGGTGCGGATGAAGAAACGACAGGAGCTGCTGTCGTCAAAGGACTGCTGCTCGGTGATGTAGCAGCCCTGCTCGCGCAGAAAGCGGGTGACCACGTCCACGGTGCCAAGACGACTGGGGCACTGGGCGGTCAGGATCCAGTGGGTCGTGCGCACGGCGCTCACGCTGATCGTCATGTCGTCTCCCCGGCGGTGACGTCACGCTCGACGCCGATGGCGAACTCCTCACCGGCATCGAGCAACCAACGATAAACGTAGTCGGCGAAACTGCGCCGCACCACCAGCTCCCAGCGTCGCTCGTCGGGGCGACGCAGGATGACACTGGTCTTGGCCAGCACCGTGGTCACCCCCTTGCCCACCGCAAAGTGGCGCGGGTGGACGTCGTAGACCACCGACTTCATCAACAGCTCGCGCATGGCCTGGTCCTCACCGGTCAGCTCGATCACCGTCTGACCGGCGCTGACGTCGGAGAAGGCCACGCTGGCGTCACCCAGGGCGCTGCGCAGCGCCGTCTCCACGCGGAAGGCGTCACCCTGGGGCAGCACGGCAAGCCACTCGTCGGGACTTAGCCACTGAAGCGAAGCCCTCTCTCCCTGACTGAGTTCCAGCGGACGCGCCGGCAACGACAGCCCCAGCACCGCGCGCACCGCCTCGTCGAGCACGATGGCGCCACCGCGCAGGATCAGATGGTCGTGCAGGCGTTCGCGCATCACCACCCGCGAGTCAGTGCCGGGCGCTGGGCAGCCGACATGCTGAAACGACCAGGCCAGCGGCGACTCCAGGGCAATACGTTCGTCCGGGAAGGCATCAAAGGTACGGGCACGTTCTATAGCTTCAGACATTCTGGCGCTCCCCCTTGGGGTCAAGGAAGATGGTGGAAACGATCTCGGCCTCGTGGACCTTGCCGTCGACACAGGGTAGATAGACGGTCTCGCCCATCCGCTGGTGGCCACCCTTGACCACCGCCAGGGCGAAGCCGGTTTCCAGCGTCGGGCTGTAGTAGCTCGAGGTCACGTGGCCGACCATCGGCATGGGAATCGGATGGTCAGGGTCGAGCACGATCTGGGCGCCCTCCTCCAGCACCACCGACGGATCCCTGGGTTTCAGCCCCACCAGCTGCTTGCGATCCTGGCGCGCGGTGTCGCTGCGGGTCAGCGCCCGCTGGCCCACCCAGGAGAACGGCTTGTCGTAGCCTACCGCCCACTGCATGCCCAGATCCTCCGGGGTCACCGAACCGTCGGTGTCCTGACCTGCGATGATGAAGCCCTTCTCGGCACGCAGCACGTGCATGGTCTCGGTACCGTAGGGTGTCAGGTCGTACTTCTCGCCGTGGGCGAACAGCGCCTTCCACACGTGCATGGCGGCGTGGGCCTGGACGTTGATCTCGTAGGCCAGCTCGCCGGTGAAGGAGATCCGGAACACCCGTGCCGGCACCCCAGCCACCTTGCCCTCGCGCCAGTCCATGAAGCGAAACGCCTCGCGATCCAGATCGATGCCCTCGGTAAGCTCGCTCATCAGCTCCCGCGCCCTGGGGCCGGTGACGGTCATGGTGGCCCAGTGGTCGGTGACCGAGGTAAAGCTCACGTCGAGCTCCGGCCACTCGGTCTGGTGCCACAGCTCCAGCCACTCGAGCACTCCCGCGGCGCCACCGGTGGTGGTGGTCATCAGGAAGTGATCCTCGGCCAGACAACTGGTGGTGCCGTCATCCATGACCATGCCGTCGTCCTTGCACATCAAGCCGTAGCGCACCTTGCCCACGCCCAGCTTGGCCCACTTGTTGGTGTAGATGCGGCCGAGAAACTCGCGGGCGTCCGGCCCCTGGATATCGATCTTGCCCAGAGTCGAAGCGTCGAGGATGCCGACGCCTTCGCGCACCGCGCGGCACTCACGCATCACCGCCTCGTGCAGGGTCTCGCGCTTGCCGTTGACGGTCCTGGGGAAATACCAGGGCCGCTTCCACTGGCCCACGTCCTCGAACTCGGCGCCCTGCTCGACGTGCCACTGGTGCAGCGCGCTGTAGCGCTCGGGATCGAACAGCGCACCGCAATGGCGACCGACGATGGCACCGAAGGTGACCGGGGTATAGTTGGGCCGGAACACGGTGGTGCCGACCTCGGGAATCGAGCGCCCCAGGCAGCGCGCGGCGATGGCCATGCCATTGATGTTGCCAAGCTTGCCCTGATCGGTACCGAAGCCCATGGCGGTGTAGCGCTTGACGTGCTCGATGGACTCGAAGCCTTCCCGGGTGGCAAGCTCGATCCCGGCGGCGGTGACGTCATTCTGCAGGTCGACGAACTGCTTGGGCGCCCGCAGGGTCGGCTTTTCGTGGGGCACCTGGAACAGCGCCACCGCCGCACCGTCGCGCCGCGAGGCTACCGCCGGCAGTATAAGCTCGGCACCCTCGAAGCCAGCCTGGCTCGCTGCCTCGAGGCCGGCGTCGCGACCTTCCGCCAGCACCTCGGCCAGGCAAAAGGTGCCGCCGGCTGCACCGGCCGCCAACATGCCCCTGGGCAGGTTGGGCACGAAGGCGATCAGGTCGTCGCGCCAACTCGGCCGCGTTCCGGTGTGAGAGGCCAGGTGAATCACCGGACTGAATCCACCGGAACTGGCCAGCGTGTCGCAGTCGAGCGTCTCGCTGGCGCCGGTAACGCGAAAGGCGTCGATATCGATGGCGGCGACCCGCGCTGAGGTGACCCGCTGCTCGCCCCTGGCCTCGACCACGGCGGCACCCGGCAGAATGCGGATACCGCGCGCCCGGGCGACCTCGACCAGTTCACCGTCGGGGGCGGGACGGGCGTCGGCCACCGCCACCACCTCGCGGCCGGCATCCAGCCAGTCGAGCGCGGCACGGTAGCCGTCGTCGTTGCTGGTGGAGACCACCAGCCGCTTGCCCGGCACCACCCCATAACGGCGGATGTAGGTGGACACCGCCGAGCACAGCAGATTGCCCGGCACGTCATTGCCGGCGTAGACCAGCGGACGCTCATGGGCCCCAGTGGCCAGCACGACGCGCGCGGCGCGCACCCGATGCAGGCGCGAGCGCGACTGACGCCGTCCCTCCACTCGAGGCGCGCAGTGGGCCAGGTGCTCGCTGCGCCGCTCGTGCAGGGTGACGAAGTTGTGGTCGTGGTAGCCGTTGGCGGTGGTACGCGGCAGCAGCGTCACCTCGGAGTTGGAGGCAAGCTCCTCGAGCACCTCCTCGACCCACTGCAACGCCGGACGATCGTCCAGCAATTCCTGCCCGTCCAGCAGCGATCCGCCAAAGCGTTCCTGCTCGTCGCACAGGATCACCCGGGCGCCGCTGCGCGAGGCGGCCAGGGCGGCAGCCAGTCCCGCAGGCCCGGCGCCGATCACCAGCACCTCGCAGTGGCGATTGATGTGGTCGTAGATATCCGGGTCGCGCTCCAGCGGGCTGCGCCCCAGCCCCGCGCTCTTGCGGATATAGCGCTCGTAGGTCATCCACAGCGAGGCCGGCGCCATGAAGGTCTTGTAGTAGAAGCCGGGGGGCATCAGCTTGCCGCCAAGCTTGCCGATGGTCCCCATCAGGTCGCGCTGGACGTTGGGCCAGCCGTTGGTGGAGCGCGCCGTCAGCCCCTCGAACAGGGCCTGCTGGGTGGCGCGCACATTGGGCACCTGCTCGGCTTCGGTCTGGCCGAGCTGGACCACCGCATTGGGCTCCTCGGCACCGGCGGCGACGACGCCGCGGGGACGCGAGTACTTGAAGCTGCGATTGACCACGTCCACCCCGTTGGCCAGCAGCGCCGAGGCCAGGGTGTCCCCGTGAAAGCCGGTGTACTCCTTGCCATTGAAGGTAAAGCGCAGGGGCCTGCTGCGGTCGATCAGTCCCCCGGTGTCGAGGCGATTGGGCTGGCTCATGCGCGAACCTCCTGGGCGGCGGTGGCGATATCGCTGTCGTCAAGGGACTCAGGCGCTGACGCCACCACCCCGTCGGGGTTGTCCCGGGTAAAGCGCGGTCGCTCACCGATGCGATAGGTCTCGAGGATTTCGTAGCTCTGGGTGTGGCGCGTCACGTTGAAGAACTTGCGACAGCCCACCGCGTGGACCCACAGCTCGTGGTGGATGCCGCGGGGGTTATCGCGGAAGAACAGGTAGTCGCCCCACTGCTCGTCGGAACAGCCGGACGGATCCTCCGGGCGTGCGATGTGCGCCTGCCCCCTGGGATGAAACTCTTCTTCCTCGCGCCACTCGTCGCAGTAGGGACAATGGATATGGAACATGGAAACCTCCTGAAATCAGTGGGCGACACCGGCGGCGCCGTGTTCGTCGATCAGTGCGCCGCTGTGGAAGCGGTCGATCGAGAAGGGGGCGGCCAGCGGATGCATCTCGCCCTTGGCCAGGCTCGCCGCGAACACATGCCCGGAACCAGGGGTCGCCTTGAAGCCACCGGTGCCCCAGCCGCAGTTGAAGTAGAGCCCCTCGATCCGGGTCTTCGACATGATCGGACAGGCGTCCGGGCAGGTATCGACGATGCCGCCCCACTGCCGGTTCATGCGCACCCGCGAGAAGATCGGGAACATCTCGACGATGGCCTGCAGGGTGTGCTCGACGGTGGCGTAGCTGCCACGCTGGCCGTAGCCGTTGTAGCCGTCGATGCCCGCGCCGATGACAAGGTCACCCTTGTCGGACTGGCTGATATAGCCGTGCACGTGGTTGGACATCACCACGGTATCGAGCACCGGCTTGAGCGGCTCTGACACCAGCGCCTGCAGCGGGTGGCTCTCCAGCGGCAGGCGCAGCCCCGCAAGCGATGCCATCACCCCGGAGTTGCCGGCGGTCACGCAGCCCACGGTGCGAGCCTCGATATCGCCGCGATTGGTGTGCACCCCAAGGATGCGGCCGTCGCGGATCTTGAATCCGGTCACCTCGGTCTGCTGCAGGATGTCGACGCCGAGGGCATCGGCACCACGGGCGTAGCCCCAGGCCACGGCGTCGTGGCGGGCGACCCCGGCACGGGGCTGCCAGGAGGCCCCCATCACCGGGTAGCGCGCGTTCTTCGAGCAGTCGAGGATAGGCACGATCTCCTGCACGCCCCTGGCGTCGAGCACCTCGCCGTCGATGCCGTTGAGCCGGTTGGCGTTGACCCTGCGCTGGATGTCGCGCATGTCCTGCAGGGTATGGCCAAGATTGAGCACGCCGCGCTGGGAGAACATCACGTTGTAGTTGAGATCCCGGGACAGCCCTTCCCACAGCTTCATCGAGTGCTCATAGAGCGCGGCGGCCTCATCCCACAGATAGTTGGAGCGCACGATGGTGGTGTTGCGGGCGGTGTTGCCGCCGCCCAGCCAGCCCTTCTCGATCACCGCGACATTGCGCACGCCAAATTCCTTGGCCAGGTAGTAGGCGGTGGCCAGGCCATGGCCGCCACCACCGACGATGATCACGTCGTAGGCGGCCTTGGGGGTCGGGTTGCGCCACTGGCGCTGCCAGTTCTCGTGGTGACTCAGGGCGTGGCGGGCCAGCGCGAATCCGGAGTAGCGTTGCATAGGGTGTCCCTCAAAACTCTGGGCTAGAGCGTGTCTGAAAAGTGCCTGGGCGGTCGCACCGTGCGTCACGACCGCCGGGGGGGCATCATGCCGATCAGGCCGGCACGGCAGCGGCTTGCCGAGGGGCCGGATAGACCGGGTGGCGCGCGCATAGCTCGCCGACCCGCTGGCGTACGTCGGCCTCGATGGCGGCGGTGTCCTCGCCACGGGCCAGCACGTCCAGCACATCGCAGATCCAGCCGGCAAGCCGCTCGCACTCTTCGGCATCGAAGCCGCGGGTGGTCACCGCCGGGGTCCCGATGCGCAGGCCCGAGGTGACGAAGGGGCTCTGCGGGTCTCCCGGTACCGCGTTCTTGTTGACGGTGATGTGCGAGCGACCCAGGGCCGCGTCGGCGTCCTTGCCGGTGATCCCCTGGCGAATCAGCGAGACCAGAAACAGATGGTCTTCGGTGCCGCCGGAGACCACGTCGTAGCCGCGCTCGAGAAAGGTCCCGGCCATGGCCTTGGCATTGACGATGACCCGCTCCTGGTAGCGCACGAATTCCTGGTTCATGGCCTCGCGGAAGGCCACCGCCTTGGCCGCGATGACATGCATCAAGGGGCCGCCCTGCTGGCCGGGGAAGACCGCGCCGTTGAGCTTCTTGTACAGCGCCTCGTCACCGCTGGCGGACAGGATCAGGCCACCGCGCGGCCCGCGCAGGGTCTTGTGGGTGGTGGTGGTGACCACGTGGGCGTGGGGCAGCGGGCTTGGATAGAGCCCGGCCGCCACCAGACCGGCGACGTGGGCCATGTCCACCAGCAGCCAGGCGCCGACGCTGTCGGCGATGGCGCGAAAGCGGCGCCAGTCGACCACCTGGGAGTAGGCCGAGAAGCCGGCGACGATCAACTTGGGGCGATGCTCGTTGGCCAGTCGCTCGACCTCGGCGTAGTCGATCTGGCCGGTGGCCTCGTCCAGACCATACTGCACCGCGTGGTAGTGCTTGCCGGAGAAGTTCGGTGCCGCGCCATGGGTCAGGTGGCCGCCGTGAGCCAGACTCATGCCGAGCACGGTATCACCGGGGGACACCAGCGCCATGAAGGCGGCGGCATTGGCCTGGGCGCCGCTGTGGGGCTGCACGTTGGCGTAGTCGGCGCTGAACAGCGCGCAGGCCCGCTCGATGGCCAGACGCTCTACCACGTCGACGTGCTCGCATCCGCCATAGTAGCGCTTGCCGGGATAGCCCTCGGCGTACTTGTTGGTCAGCTGGGTGCCCTGGGCCTCCATCACCGCGGGACTTGCGTAGTTCTCGGAGGCGATCAGCTCCACATGATCCTGCTGACGAACGACCTCCTCGGCGATGGCCTCGGCGATCTGCGGATCGAACCGGGACAGTGACGAGCTGGACAGATGAGCGCTTGGCATGGGGTATCTCCGGTAATGGCGAGGCGCCTCTTCGCGGCCGCTTTCGCCTGATCGATGTTGTCGTTGTGATGGCTGACGAAGACGGGCAGTCCCCCGCCTCCAAGGTAAGCCGCTATCCCGGCGCCGACATTCTGGAAACGACATCGGCGTCGCCGTCAGGGACATCGACGCTGCCCGGACCGGCCCAGACGGGCCCAGACGGGCCCAGACAGACAGAGACCGGCCCAGACGAGCGCAGATGCCCGTCGGGATAAGGTCATTGAAGCCGAGCGGCTCCTTCAGAACTTGAACAAATGCGACAGCTTTGTTGGACGCAGGCATGAGCCGAGCGCCGTGGACGAGCGCTTGGATGACGTTGCCGGCGGCACGATCAGGGGAACTATCAGCGGCATTATCAGGAGCACTATCAGGGGCAATTGCGCCAGCGGGAGGCGCTCAGCGATGCCCCAGACGTGCACCGACATGCAGGAAGAAGGGATCGACGCCGGCCTCCTCGCGACCGACGGGATCGCGACGCAGACGTGAGGGCGACTGTCCGAAGGCGCTGCGGAAGTGGCGGGAAAAGTGGGCGGTGTCGGCGAAACCGCAGCGCTCGCCGATCTCGGTGACGCTATGGTCGGTGAAGTACAGAAGCCACAGACCGTAGCGCAGGCGCAGGTCACGGGCGAACTTCTGCGGGCCGACACCGAAGGCCTGGCGAAACTTGCGCTCGAGCCCCCGACGCGAGGCGCCGGCGCGCGTCGCCAGCTCATCCACCGACAGCGGCTCGCCCAGATGCTGCTCGAGAATCGCCACGGCACGACGCACGATGCGATCCTCGATGCGATCGAAGACCACCGGCTGGGGCTGGGAGTGGTCGCCGCTTCGGTGGCCGTCCAGCAGCATGATGTGCAGGCTCTTGCGTGCCCAGGCGCGTCCCAGGTGGCGCTCCACCAGATAGGCCGCCAGGTCCGCCGCCGCAGCACCACCGGCACAGGTCAAGCGGTCGCCATCGTCGACATAGAGGCGGTCGGCCACCGCGCTGACAGCGGGAAAACGCCGGGTCAGATCCAGGTGGTGGTACCAGCTGACGCAGCAGCGCCGCCCCTCCATCACACCGGCCTGGATCAGCGAGTAGACCCCGGTGCACACCCCCACCAACGGCACACCCAGCGCTGCCGCATGGCGCAGATAGTCGAGGGTGCCGCCATCTCGCTCGGGGCGATTTCGCTCGAGAGCCCGTCGTTCATGGCTCGCTCGCTCAGGGCTATCAGCTTCCTCGCCTTCCCCCAGCACCCCGCCGATCACCACCAGGTAGTCGAACTGGCGGGGATCACAGAAAGGCTGCCCATGACGCCCCCCTATCGGCTCGCAGGGCGAGATCACCGCACCACAGCTTGACGCAACCTCGGCGCCATCCTCTGACAGAAAGCGCCAGCGGCAACGTAGCTGACGACTGCGATCGCCCTCGTCGGACGCCAGCCGCAGGCAGTCGACGAAGGCAGCAAAGGGCAGCAGGGTAAAGCGCGACAGCAACACGAAGCCCACCGACAGCGCCGGCGTGAGCGGCTCGCCGCCAGAGACATCGGCGTGCCCTTGCTGTGCTGACGATGGTGCCGGCGATGGCCGTGATGGATGGAGCGGGTGCAGGGGCGAGGATGGCATAGCGTCCAAATACCAGCAAAAATCAGACTCCAGCCTAACCGAATTTCTCACGGCCCTCCTATTTATCAACGCCATACGGAGTCACCTGCACCGGACGGTTACACCTCTGCCGCGTTGGGTGCTTGCGCCCCGCCTCCGCCGGGAGCCACCGCCGCTACCAGTCCACCGTGACGTTACCCCTGGGTCGACTGCAGCAAGACAGGATGAAGCCCTCGGCCACGTCCTCGTCGGTGATGCCACCGTTGTGTTCCATGTCCACCTCGCCGGCGACCAGTGGCACCCGGCAGGTGCCGCAAATGCCCATGCCGCAGGCCTTGGGAATATGCAGTCCGAGCTTTGAGGCCGCGGCGTGCACGGTCTCGCCCGGCTGGATGCGTACGCTCTTGCCCGCCGAGGCGAATTCGACACAGTGCATGTCGGCCGCCACGAGCTCCTCGGCCTCCGCCTCGGCCTGCTCCGCCAGCTCGTGGACGTCTTCCTGGACGTCGACCGGCGTGGCACCGAAGGATTCCTCGTGGTAGCGACTCATGTCGAAGCCACGCTGGGTCAACAGACGCCTGACCGCCGACATGAAGGGCGTGGGCCCGCAGCAGAAGACCTCTCGATCCAGAAAATCAGGCGCCATCAGCTCCAGCATGGGCTCCGACAGGAAGCCGCGGAAACCCGCCCAGGCCTGGTTCAACTCACTATCCCGCTCACACACGATATGCAGCTTGAATTCCGGAATGCGCGAGAAGATATGCTCCAGCTCACGGTGAAAGATGATGTCCCTGGGAGTCCTGGCGCAGTGGATAAAGGCCAGGTCCACCGCCGCATTGGTATCGAAGAACCAGCGGGTCATCGACATCAGCGGCGTGATGCCGACACCGCCGGAGAGCATCAGCACCTTGTCGGCGGTGTAGTCGATGCAGTTGAAGTCCCCCACCGGACCGTGCACCGCCAGTTCGTGGCCCACGTCCATCTGGTCATGCAGCCAGTTGGAGACGCGCCCCCCCGGCACCCGCTTGACGGTGATCGAGAAGCTGTAGGGGATGGAAGGTGAACTGGCGATGGTATAGGAGCGGAAGACGCACTCACCGTCGATCTCGAGCTCCAGAGTGACGAACTGCCCCGGCTTGAAGAAGAACATCACCGGCTGCTCGGCCATGAAGCAGAAGGTTCGGACGTCCCAGGTCTCCTGGATGACCTTGACGCAGCGCACTACGTGGCGGCCATTGGCCCACGTCTGGGTGGTCACCGGATTGAGAAAATTCGTCACCATGGCGGTTTCGCTCGCAGACAGTCGGCGGGTCACCCAGGCCCCGAACCTCGTTCGAGGCCTGGTCATTGAGCGCATTCTGCCCCTCGCGCCTCGCGCGCCACTTGTCTGATCGCGACATCAGCATACTCGAATCCTCCGGCCACGCTCGCTGCAGCGACAAAGAGGTCGCAACGGCATCATCTGGTGTCGCCGCCAGATACCCAGGGTCATCCCCCTTGCCCCAGACTGCGCAGCATGACAACCGCGACGCACGCCAGCTGATAGCGCCGCTAATGCTTTCCCCTGATCCATAGCGGCGCCCCTTGCCATGGGCCACCGCGCCCATCGACACCGCATCTATCGCATCACGAGGAGTGCACCATGGAGCCCATCGCCCATCTCAATCTGGAGGATCCCCTGGGGGATGCCCGTCGTTTCGCCCTGGAGACGATGTCACACCACCCCTACGGCTTCTCGTTGCCGCAGCCGTTCTACAACGATGAACGACTGTTCCAGCTCGACATGCAGACCATCTTCGAGCGCGAGTGGATCTTCGCCGGAATGAGCTGCGAGATTCCCGCCAAGGGCAACTTCATCACCCTCGACATCGGCCATAATCCGGTGGTCATCGTGCGCGGCGATGGCGACGCCATTCACGCCTTCCACAACACCTGCCGCCATCGCGGATCTCGCCTGTGCTCCACCGAGAAGGGCAAGCTGGCCAAGCTGGTGTGCCCCTACCATCAGTGGACCTACGAGCTGGACGGACGTCTGTTATTCGCCGGCACCGAGATGGGCGAGGACTTTCGACTCGAGGACTACGGACTCGCCCCGGTCGCGCTGACCGAGGCCGGCGGCTACCTGTTCGTCAGCCTCGCCGAGAATCCGCCGGACGTGAGCGACCTCAAGGCCATCTTCGACAGCTACCTGAGCTTCTACGACATGACCAACCTCAAGGTGGCCGTGACCACCACCATCGAGGAGCAGGCCAACTGGAAGCTGGTGCTCGAGAACAACCGCGAGTGCTACCACTGCAACGGCTCTCACCCGGAGCTGATCAAGTCGCTCTACGAGTTTGACGACACCGAGGACCCCCGTGCCACGCCGGAATACCGGAGCCTGGTGGCGCGCAAGCAGCAGGAATGGGACGGCCTCGGCATCCCCTGGAAGATGAGCTGGGCGGGAGGCAAGCGCAATCGTCTGACCCGCACCCCGCTGGTCGAGGGCACCGTGTCCATGACCATGGACGGCAGGGCCGCCTGTCGCCGGCCGCTGACCCATCAGGGCATCGAGGACATGGGCTCCCTGCGCATCCTGCATCTACCCAATAGCTGGAATCACTTTGTCGGCGACCACGCCGCGGTGTTCCGGGTGCTGCCGCTGGGTCCCCAGCGCACCCAGGTCACCACCAAATGGCTGGTCCACAAGGATGCGGTGGAGGGTGTCGACTACGACGTCGAGAACCTGAGCCGGGTGTGGGACGCCACCAACGCCCAAGACCGAAGGCTTGCCGAAGAGAACCAGCGAGGCATCAACTCCCTGGCCTATCGCCCCGGCCCCTACTCCCCCACCTACGAATACGGGGTGATCGACTTTATCGACTGGTACCGCACCACCTTGGCAGCCAACCTGGGCAGCAGCCCGGCGCTGAGCCTGGCCAGCGGCTAGGGCTTGTCTGAAAAGTGCCTGCGCTCGTCGACATTGCGGTCCCCTGGGTGTCTCTCTGTCACGGCCTGGTGTCTCGACCTGCTGACATAGCCCGCTGACATAGCCTGTTGACATAGCCTGCTGAAACAGCCTGCCGTCATCGCTTGCCCTGAAGCCAGCCCTGGTGTCGTCTTCAAGACGACACCAGGGCGGATTTCAGGACTCCGCGGTCGCTCAGCGTCGGCGCGCTTCCGCCCCAATCAAGTCCTGCCGATCCATCGGGACCTCCTGCTGCGGCGCCAGATGGGGGCGACGCAGCAGGCCGGCAAGCTCCCGGAAAGGCACCGGTCGAGAGAACAGATAGCCCTGGAAGGTGGTGCAGCCCAGGTCCTTCAGGGCGGCACATTGATGCGGTGTCTCGACCCCTTCTGCCAGCGCCTCGAGGCCCAACTCCTGGGCCAGGGTGATCACGCTGCGACAGACCGCGATATCTCGTTCACTGTCCAGGCACTGGGCGACAAAACCACGATCGATCTTGATCTTGTCGATGGGCAGGGACTTGAGGTAATCGAAGCTCGAGTATCCCTTTCCGAAGTCATCGATCGCCGTGGTGACCCCGCGGGCCGCCAGGGCCCCCAGTGTACGAGCCACGCGTTCCTGGTCATCCAGCAACATGCCTTCGGTGATTTCCAGCTCCAGACACTCGGCATGCAGGTGGGTCTGATCCAGCGTCTGGCACACGCTCGATAGAAAATCCATGCGATGAAATTCCAGCGGTGACAGGTTCACCGCCACCCGCCCCGGCTTGAGTCCACTTCGCCACAGGCGCTTGGCGTCGTAGCAGGCCCTGCGCATCACCCAGCGCCCCAGATCGATGATCTGGCCGGTTTCTTCGGCCAGTGGAATGAACTCCGACGGTGAGACCCAGCCGAATTCGGGATGGGACCAGCGTATCAATGCCTCCAGACCGGTGATCCTGCCCTCGCCATCCACCTGGGGCTGATAGAACAACTGCAGACGCTGCTGTTCCATGGCAATACGCAGCGCGTTGCGCAGGGTCACATGACGCCCGGGGACACCGTCGAGGGTGCGTGTGAACAACTGATACTGGTTTCGCCCGCGTTGCTTGGCCTGGTACATGGCCAGATCGGCCTGCTGGATCAGCCGTTGTGGCGACAGGGTGGTCCCGGTGTCCAGCAAGGCGATCCCGATACTCGCGGATATCTGCAGCTGGAAGCCGTCGACGCGGCAGGGTTCACGCAACTGGTTCAGCAGGCGCTCGGCCACCGCGATGGCCTTGTCCTTGCCACCGATATCCACCAGCACCAGCACGAATTCGTCCCCGCCCAGACGCGCCAGGGTATCCGAGCGTCGCTGCCCTCGGCTCAGGCGTTTGGCGACCTGTATCAGCACGCGATCACCGACCTCATGCCCCAGGCTATCGTTGATCGGCTTGAACGCATCCAGATCGATGAACAGCACCGCCAGCCCCTGCCGATGACGTGTCGCCAGGGCTACGTCGTGCTCCAGTCGGTCGGCCAGCAGGGTGCGATTGGGCAGACCAGTCAGGGCGTCGTGGGTGGCCTGGTGGGCCAGCATCTCTTCCTGAACCTTGCGCTGACTGACGTCATCGACGATGCCGATGTAGTGACTTACCCCTTCGCGGAGCGCATGCACCGGCGAGAGCGTCAGGTCGTACCAGCGACCGCCTCCTCCTCCCTGGCTGGCCAGCGCAGTGACCGAGCCCGGCTGCTGGGTCTTCATCCAGTGACAGATCTCGGCTTCGGTCACCGGGTCCAGACACATGGTCCTGGCAAGCTCACTCGCCAGCAGTCCGGTCACCGAGGATGCCGAAGCATCCAGCATGCGGCACAGAGCAGCGTTGGCATACATCACGGGGCAGCCCCTGGACTGGGCGTCGAAGATCACGACCCCATTGCTGCTCTCCCTGAGACAGTGCTCCATGATCGACAGCCTGGCTTGCTCCTGCTGACGCAGACTGATGTCGGCGAAACTGGCGAAAAGGCCCACACAGGCCGCCCCCACCCGGACCTGCTGCAGGCGTATCCTGAAGGTAGAATCCGCGATCGAGCACTCGAACACCACGGACCGCTGTCGCCCGGTCATGACATTGTCGAAGTGCTTCATCAATTCATCGGGCGCATCACCGCATCCCAGCAGTCGACTGGCTACCTCGGTGAAGGGTCGAGCGATAGCCTCCCCTGCGCTGTCACCCAGAGCTTCCGTGGCAGAGTCGTTGAGCGCACCGATCAGGCCCGAACGTCGAACCTGCAGCATCGGCACGGGGTGTAGTCCGAACAGGGAATGAAACTCCTGTTCACGCGTCGCCAGCGAAATCGCCTGCTCTCTACGCAATCGCGCCAGCGCAATCCAGGTCATCAGTTGATAGGTGACAAAAAGGCCCAACGCCAGCAACAGCGCCGGCAATAGCACCCACTTGAGCGACAGCGGCTTCGATGCCTGAACCCGCAGCAGCGTGCCGCCAGCCAGGGCAATATCGTCTCGCATTACGCCGGCCAGCCTGCCGCGCTCGACCCAGACCTCGCGGGCACCATGATCCAACGCCTCTGCCGGGCGGAGCCCCAACAGCGACAGGTTCGCCGTCAGTCCTTCACTCATATGCTCAAGCCACAGCGTCGTGTCGACCAGTACGACCAGCCGGGGGCCCGCAGCACCGAAGCTGTTGACCTCCAGCAGCGCCGCGCCTTTGCCCGGAATCCACCAGCGCATGGCCTCGTTCTGACGCTGTTCGAGCCAACTTCGAACCTCGTGCAACGCCAGCATTTCTTCGAGTCGAGACGTCGCCCCACCACCGTCAGCGGGGTTCCAGCGCAATGCGCCCCTGTCCTGCCACCAGACGTAGGCAAGCACCTCTCCCCGGGCTGCGGGACCGGTGGGTTCCGGCGACCCTCCTGCCTGGGTCAGTGGAAGGCTCCATTCGCTCCAGCCCAGGCGGTAGCGTTCTTCCCAATTGGCGATGCGCTCACTCAAGGTATCCAGCTGCGTGCTCAGATCCTGTTTCAGATCGAGCGAATAGAGGTGGTAGCCCCCAAAGCCCACCAGCATGCTGAGACTGGTGCCGATAAGCCCGACCTTGATCACCCTGGGCGCCAGCCGTCGCAAGTTCAAGCTGCGCTGGCGGGCGAACAGCCAGAAGATGACGCCATAGGTAAACACCATGACGGTGCCAAGCGGCCGGGACTCGAACAGTATAAGGCGCCAACGAGGGGCATCCTCCGTCGTCCAAAGGATCGAAAATCCCAGCGCACCAGCCACCATGCACACGATTCCCAGGGCCGCGTAGCGCCTGCGCCCGACGCCTCGACCGTGCCACAGACAGAAGGCGAACAGCAGCATCAGCAGCAACGACATTGCCGGCAGCGCCTCGAGGCTCACCTGACGATTGACTTGATCAAGCAGCCATAGCCCTTGTCCCAGGCTGTACCCCAGCAGCGCCAACGAGGCCAGCCGCCTGACACGATCACAGCCGATAACCAGCGCCAGAATACCGAGCGTCGCCAGCAACGACGCCACCGCGCCCCAACGGCTGAAAGTCAGAAGATCGAACAGGAACAATGAGGACGAGGAGGAGGCGAACAGGGTATGCAGGGCCATCAGGGCCCCGAAGGTCAGCACCACCAGCAGCAGTGGCGGAAAGCCCAGACTCCGCTCTTCCTCGGACTTCCAGTCACTCATCGGCCGGCCTCAGTGGTGAAGGAGCGTCCAGATGGGCGGCGCAAGCCTCCTGGGCGAACGCCTTAGATCAGCCCGCCTCAGGGGAAAGCTGCACAGATTTGTCTCCCTGCTAATTATCCTGCACAAAATGTCGCTACGACTCTCAGTAACTAATTCGTAATTTAATGTAAGAAAAAAGCCACAAGCTAAGCGCCGTGGCTTCACATTCTTATGGCAGGCAAGCCCTGACGGCTGGCTTTGTGGCAACCACCACCCTACCTGCAGACACACCCGCAGGCCCGATGCCCCCTGCGACATGATGACGGACAACATCGAGGCACAAGCTCGCAAGCAACAGCTCGCAAGCCACCGCTCGCCACCCGCGAGAAAGATCAGCCTGTGGGTTTCAATGAGCGCCGTCGCCGGACGACAGCTCCAGACCCAGGAAAAGCTCCACCAGGCCGGTGAAGCAATGGGGAGAAATACCGGTAATCTCGTGGATGCGATCCAGTCGATAGCGCAGAGTGTTGCGATGGACATGCAGGGCATCGGCGCAGCGACTCAGGTTGCCCTCGTGCTCGATCAGCATTGCCAGGGTCTTGAGCAGACGCCCATGGCTGTCGGCGCCACGGATGCGCTCGACCGCCTCGCGCAACTGCTCGCCTTGCCAGCCATCGTTCAGTGGCGACAGCAGCACCGGAAGGCGCAGCTCTTCGTAGTGATAGGTCATTCGCTCGGGAAACTGGCGCTTGCCGATCGCCAGTACCTGCCGGGCGCTCCCGTAGGACAGGTGGAGGTGGCCGGGTGCATCGAAGGCACGCCCGACGGCGACCTTGACCCCGTGAATATCGTGGCGTGCCAGTCGCGCCAGCAGGGCTTCGATAGCCCCGTCGGGGCCTGGGTGTGCGCCCTGCTTGTGCTGTCCAGCCTGATCCGTCAAAGGCTGGAGCACCAGAACGCGATGGGGTGAGACCTGGGTGACCAGACTGTCACGGGCCAGAAGCTCCATCAGTCGCTGCATGGCATCCAGATCTGCGCTGGGCGATCCTCTGTCCAGCTCGATCAGTACCGCCAGTCGCTGACAGGCGACGTCGATCCCCAGTCGCTCGGCCCAGTCATGAAGTTGCTCGGAAGAAAGCTCAGCGTTGACCCATGACAGGATAAAACCTTCCCGGTGGCGCTTGGCCCACTCAAGCTGACTCAGCATGTCGGCCTGTTCGACCAGCATCTCGGCGGTCACCTTGACCAGCCGCGCCGCCTGACGTACCTGCGATGGCGGACCGGTGATACCGAGCACTCCCACGGTCTCGCCGGCGCACTGAAGCAGCAGATTGATGCCCGGTCGCGCCCCCTTGAAGGCATCGACGTCATGCTCGGATATCTCGAGTCCATTGCCACGCTGAAGCGCCAGCACCGCGCCATCGTGCAGGGTACCCAGACGCGAGTGATCACCGCTGGCGATGATCACCCCGCGCGCGTCCATCACGTTGATGTTGGCGTCGAGAATATCCTGGGTCTTGTCGATGATCTGCTGTGCGAGCTCAGCGCTCAGAATCATGGGGCCACCTGCCGCCGCTGGCGAAGAAACGCCATCTTCGCCTTGCGACTGAGCGGCTGCAAGCCGGCGGTCTAGCCTGCGCCCCAGGCTGAGCCATAGACGGCACCACAGTCGGCGCCCTAGGCTAGGCGCCCTAGGCTGAGCCCTTCCCTGCAGCCCTGGATTCGCCGTTATCATCGAGCCCCAGCAGGTGGGCCTGGATGGCCTGATGGACCGACGGCAACAGCACCTCCTGCTTGTCCATCAATTCGCGCACCAGCGCCGCAAGGCCGGGCAGGCCGACCTCACGTGCCTTGAGCCGGGCCATCCTGGCGCAGGTCTCGGGGCAGGCATCCTCGGGCAGGCGCACTCCCAGCGCCAACAGCCGATCACGAAAGTCACGACCGTCGATCAGCTCGGCAATCATCATGGTGGGTGACTCCTTGTTGCTGTGTCTAACGTTCAGATTAGGGCTTGTCTGAAAAGTGCCTGCGCTCGGTAATACGGCGTTAAAAATCGGATCAAAATGCTCATTTACACCCCGTAAACTGCGCTTTCTCACCGATTTTTGCCTTGTCTAACCTTCGCTCGTCGACTTTTCGGACATCGCCTAGGTGACCTGGGCCGGCTCGGCGCGACTCAAGCGACAGGCGGCATACTTGAACTCCGGAATCTTGCCGTAGGGGTCCAGCGCCGAATTGGTCAGCAGATTCACCGCCGCCTCCACATAGCAGAAGGGTACGAACACCATGCCGTCGGGCATGCCGTCGTCGAGCCGCGCCACCAGGGTGATGGCGCCACGCCGGGTGGTGATGGTCACCCGCTCTCCCGGGTGCACACCCAGCCGGGTGAGCTCCCCCGCCGACAGGCTGGCCACCGCCTCGGGCTCCAGGTCGTCGAGTACCTGGGCCCGGCGGGTCATCGAACCGGTGTGCCAATGCTCAAGCTGGCGTCCGGTGGACAGCACCGTCGGGTAGTCACGGTCGATGGGTTCATCGGGCGGCAGCGGCAGCGCCGGCGAGAAGCGCGCCTTGCCGCTCGCCGTGGGGAAGGCCTCGGAGAACACCACGTCTTCGCCCGGCGCCCCTTCCGCCAGGCAGGGATAGGTGACCGCGCCTTCGCGCTCGAGTCGCTCCCAGTCGATATGGTTCAGCGAGGCCATCCCCTTCTGCATCTCGGCGTAGACCTCGCGCGGGTGGCCATAGTCCCAGTCGAGGCCGAAGCGCCGCGCCATCTCCTGGATGATCCACCAGTCCGGCCGCGCATCACCGGGCAGCGGCAGCGCCTGGCGCCCTAGCTGCACCTGACGGTTGGTGTTGGTCACGGTACCGTCCTTTTCCGGCCAGCTCGAGGCCGGCAGGATGACGTCGGCGAACTGCGCCGTCTCGGTGACGAACAGGTCCTGCACCACCAGATGTTCGAGGCTTGCCAGCGCACCACGGGCGTGGGTCAGGTCCGGGTCCGACATGGCCGGGTTCTCGCCCAGAATGTACATGCCGCGGATGGTGCCGGCGTGGATGGCGTCCATGATCTCGACCACGGTGAGGCCCGGCTCGGGATCCAGGGCGTCGCCGCTGCCGTCGCTGCTTGTGCCGGCGTTGCCCCACAGCTCCTCGAAGGAGGCCCGCACCTGGGCGTCGGACACCGGCTGGTAGTCCGGCAGCACCATCGGGATCAGGCCGGCGTCGGAGGCTCCCTGGACATTGTTCTGGCCACGCAGCGGATGCAGGCCGGTGCCGGGGCGCCCGGTGTGACCACAGGCCAGCGCCAGCGAGATCAGGCAACGGGCGTTGTCGGTGCCGTGGGTATGCTGGGAGATCCCCATGCCCCAGAAGATCATCGCCCGTTCGGCGTTGGCGTATTCCCGCGCCGCCGCGCGGATCTCGTCGGCGGGCACGCCACAGGCCGCGGCCACCGACTCCGGCGTCTGATCGCGCACCGCTGCCTTGAGCCGCTCGAAGCCCTCGGTGTGCTCACGGATATAGGCCTCATCGAAGAGCTGCTCGTCGATGATGACGTTCAGCATGGCGTTGAACAGCGAGACGTCGGCCCCCGGGGTGAAGCGCAGTACCCGATGGGCATAGGCGCCCATGGCCTGGCCCCGTGGATCGATGATGATGAACCGGGTGCCACCCTTGGCCGCCTGCTTGAAGAAGGTCGCCGCCACCGGATGATTGACCGCCGGATTGCAGCCGGTGAGGATCACCACGTCGGCGTTCAGCGCCTGCATGAAGGAGGCGGTCACCGCACCGGAGCCGATGCATTCCATCAGCGCCGCCACCGAGCTTGCGTGACACAGCCGGGTGCAGTGGTCGACGTTGTTGGAGCCGAAGCCGGTGCGTACCAGCTTCTCGAACAGCCAGGCCTCCTCGTTGGAGCACTTGGCACTGCCGAAGCCTGCCAGCGCCCTGGGACCGTGGTCGGCCTTGAGCCGGGTCAGGCCCCCGGCGGCCAGCGCCAGCGCCTCGTCCCAGTCGGCCTCGCGAAAATGGGTCAGTGGCCGGGCGGGATCGAAGCCCTCGTCCATGCCCTTGGGCACGCCCTCGCGCCGCACCAGCGGTCGGGTCAGCCGTGACGGGTGGCGGCCGTAGTCGAAGCCGAAGCGTCCCTTGACGCACAGCCGTCCCTGGTTGGCCGGGCCGTCGCGGCCTTCCACGTAGAGGATGGCGTCATCCTTGACGTGGTAGGTCAACTGGCAGCCGACGCCGCAGTAGGGACACACCGAGTCCACCTTGCGCTCGGCGCTGTCGCTGTTACCACGGCCCTGGGCATCGATCAGGCTGGTCGGCGACAGGGCGCCGGTGGGACAGGCCTGGACGCACTCGCCGCAACCCACGCAGCTGCCCTGGCCCATGGCGTCATCGAGGTCGAACACCACCTTGCTGGCGGCGCCGCGATGGGCCATGCCGATGACGTCATTGACCTGCACCTCACGACAGGCGCGCACGCACAGGGTGCAGTGGATACAGGCGTCCAGATTGACCGTCATCGCCGGATGGCTGGTGTCGTGGCCTGCTGTCGCGGAAGCATGGCTCCTCCCGCTCGCATCATCTGCGATCGGCGGGCACTGGCCGGGAAGGCGAGCGCCGGGCGCATGACGCACGACGTCGGGCCTGCGCCTGGGGTAGCGTGCGCGGGCGCGGGTGGCGTCCACCGCCAGGTGATCGGCCATCTGCCACAGCTGGCTTGCACGGTCCGGGCTATCGTCGCGCGGCGGCTGATCGCTGAGCAGCAGCTCCAGCACGCCCTCGCGGGCGACCCGGGCGCGCTCGGACGACTGGCTTCTGACCACCATCTCGGGGCGCGCCTCCCTCAGGCAGCTGGCGGCGAGCACCCGCTCGCCCTCGATCTCCACCATGCAGGCGCGGCAGTTGCCGTCGGCGCGGTAGCCGCTGGCGTCCTTGAAGCACAGGTGCGGTATGGTCTCCCCGGCACGCTTGGCCACCTGCCACAGGGTCTCGCCGGGCCAGGCGCTCACCTCGACACCATCCAGCGTCAGCGTGAAGGACTCGAGCGTCGAATCTTCAGCGACGTGGGAGACAAAAGCGTTCCGGGATCCGGTCATCAGCATGCTCCCTCGGCGGTATCGGTGACGATGATGTCGTGGCGCCCCAGGTCATCGCGGAAGTGGCGCAGCAGACTCAGCACCGGATTCGGCGCCGCCTGCCCCAGGCCACAGATCGAGGCGTCCTGCATCACCCGGGACAGTCGCTCCAGGTCCTCCACCACCCATTGATCGCGCTCGAGCAGGCTCAGCATCTTCTCGCTACCGACCCGACAGGGGGTGCACTGACCGCAGGATTCATCGGCGAAGAAGGCCAGCAGGTTGGTGGCCACCGCGCGCAGGTCGTCCTGGTCGGACAGCACGATCACCGCCGCCGAGCCGATAAAGCAGCCCTCGGCCTGGAGGGTGTCGAAGTCCAGTGCGATATCCGCCTTGGCAGCGGGCAGGATACCGCCGGAGGCGCCCCCCGGTAGATAGCCGGCCAGCTGATGGCCAGGCGCCATGCCGCCGCCGTACTCGTCGACCAGTTCGCGCAGGCTGATGCCGGCGGGTGCCAGATAGACACCAGGCCGTCGCACCCGCCCGGACAGCGAAAAACTGCGCAGGCCGCTGCGCTCGCGTCGGCCCTGACCGGCGTACATGGCCACCCCCTCGCGCCACAGCACCGGTATCCAGTACAGGGTCTCGACGTTGTTGACCAGCGTAGGCCGGCCGAACAGGCCCTTGTGGGCGACCAGCGGCGGACGATGCCTGGGCTTGCCGGGCTTGCCCTCCAGCGACTCGATCATCGCCGACTCTTCGCCGCAGATGTAGGCCCCGGCGCCACGCCTGAGGATAAGCTGGCCCGGCTGCGCGATACCGGCGTCTTCGAGCTCCTCGATGGCCTCGATCAGTACCCGGTGGACGCCGGGATACTCGTCGCGCAGGTAGATATAGACGCCTTCTGCCTCGACCGCCCAGCAGGCCACCAGGGCGCCTTCCAGCATCTGATGGGGGGCGCGCTCCAGGTAGTAGCGATCCTTGAAGGTCCCCGGTTCACCTTCGTCGGCGTTGACCGCGCACCAGCGAGGACCGGGCTCGGCGCGAACGCTCTGCCACTTGCGATGGGTCGGGAAACCCGCGCCGCCAAGCCCCCGCAGGCCCGCGCGCTCGAGCATCGAGGTCAACTCATCGGCCGTCACCTGGCCTTCCCGGCAGCCGCGCAGCAGCTCGTAGCCGCCCTCTCGGCGATATTCATCGAGGCGCTGCCACAGCACCGCCTCTGGATGGGTCTTGCCGGTTTCCACCAGCACCTCCACCGCCTGCGGGGTGGCGTGGCCCAGGTGGTGGTGCCCCACCTCGACCACCGGCGCCAGGTCGCAGCGGCCCATGCAGGGGGCACGGGTGACGCGCACCTGCTCGGGGTCGAGGCCGTCGCTCAGCGCCTCGGCCAGACGCTCGGCCCCGGCAAGCTCACAGGACAGCGAGTCGCACACGCGCACCGTCAGTGCGGGTGGCGGCGCCTCGCCGTCATGCACCACATCGAAGTGAGCGTAAAAGGTCGCCGTCTCGTAGACCGCCGCCATGGGCAGCGTCATGTAGCTCGCAAGCGCCCTCAGCCAGTCAAGCGCCAGATGACCATTGGCGTCCTGGATAGCGTGCAGGTGCTCGATCAAGAGATCGCGCCGCCGCAGCTCGGGGTGCTTGCGTTCATCGTCCAGCAACCGACGCAATGCCTCGAGGAGGTCGGGGTCGGTCTGGCGCCCCTTGAGGGTCGCCCGGGTACGCCGGGATCGGCTGGCGTCGGAAGTCACGGTGGTATCGGGTTCGACGGTCATTGCTTGACTCTAGTTATGTCCATGTAAGGCAGCGGTGCGGACTTTGCCGGGTCGACGCGCCCTGCCACTGGCGGTCCCTGCCTTGATGCTGGCACCGCTTGGCGTCAGCGTCCATCGCCTTGTGGACTACCTTGTTGACCGTGCCGGGCCCCGCCGGCAGGCAAGACGCCCTCTGCCTCGAGCATCGACAGGATGGCGGCGGCCCCTTCTGTGGCCGAGACATCCTCGAGCACCCGACCACCGCCACCTTCGGCCTTGGCGGCGGCGGCCTTGAAGCGATCCCGGGCGCTGGTCGCGGTGACGATCTTGAGCCGCCTGGGGCGGGCGCGGGCCGGTATCAGCGGCCACTGCTCCACCGCCGGGTCCAGCACCACCTCTTCGCCTGACTCGACCAGACGCAGCTGACCACGCCGGGCCGGACCGAAGGCACTCTGGCGCGCGGCCGGTGCCGCACTGTCCACCCCCAGGATGGCCGGCAGGGTCACCGCCAGACGGCGTCGCTGTCCCTGCGGCAGCGCCTGCAGCACGATGGCCTGGAACAGCACGGTCTCCCCGTCGTGCTTCGCCTCGCCTGGCTCACCGTCCTCAGCGTGCCGCTGGCGACCCTCGATCGCTTCAATACGCTCGAGGGCCACCACCCCAGGGACCCAGGCCCAGCCGAGTTGCTCGGCCAGCACCATGGGCAGCATGCCGGTGCCCTCGCCCTGCTCGGCACGCATCCCGCACAGCACCAGGCGCGCCTGACGGTGGTAAGCGTCCTCCGCCGAGGGCGATGTCAGCGACGCCCGAAGTGGCGCCATGGCGTCCGCCGCCGCCGGTGCCTTGATCCAGCGAATGGCGTCCAGGCCCATGCCCAGATAGCCACGCAGCGCCGCTTCGGTGTCGTCGCCCTCCGACCCCAGGTGCCAGGGAATCAACTCCACCTCGGGAGGGGTCGTCTTCTCGGTCTGCAACGCCTGTCTCAGCGACAACGCCATTTCCAGCGCCCGGGCGTCGCCATCGGCACGCTGGGCGCGACCGGTCAGGCGATGGCGCCCCACCGACAAAAGCACATCGAGGCGAAGCGAGGTGATGGCGCTGGCTTGTAGGTAGGCAGCGTCTGCGCTGGAGGCGTTGGCCTTGGCTTTGTTTTTGACACCGCCGTTGGTATCGGCACTGGCACCGATCTGGGCCTCGCCATGGGGGGAGGAAGATTCAGGCAACATTCAGGGCCTCCTTCGGGGATGTTTCCGCTGGCCGGGACTCGTGGGTATCGCCACGCTCGCTATCACCTTTGCCTCCACGTTCCCCCCTGGCCTCGACCAGACGTACCAGTTCGGCGAGGATCTCGTCGCCATTGCCAATCACCGACAGATCGGCCCGCTTGACCATATCGCAGCCGGGGTCGCGGTTGACGGCGATGACCTTGTCGCAGCGCTGGATTCCCTGCAGGTGCTGGATCGCCCCGCTGATCCCCACCGCCAGGTAGACCCGGGCGCTGACGAAGGTGCCGGTGGCCCCCACCTGGCGATGGCGTGGCATATTGCCGTCGTCCACCGCCACCCGGGAGGCGCCTTCGCTGGCGCCCAGCGCCTGGGCGGCCCGGTGAAAGCCGGGCCAGTCGCCAACGCCATTGCCGCCGGACAGGATAAAGGGCGCCTCGTGCAGGGCGATCTCGGCAGGGTCCACCGCCACCGCACCAAGATCCTCGAGCCTTGCTTGGGGTGCTTGGGGCGCGTGCGGTGGCTCCTGGGCCATCGCTCTCGCCTCGTGGCGGGTCTCGACCACCGGCTCGGCGCATTCGGCTAGCGCCATCAGGATGCGCGGCAGCGGACGGGGCTGGTCCTCGCGCCCGGACCCGGTCCGACAGACGCAGGACCCG